>JAPUIP010000802.1 GCA_027296925.1 Candidatus Poribacteria bacterium
CAGTAATTCGATTCAGCCACGTTGTAACCCTTCTGGAGTTCAATTGGAAAGTCGCAATCAACATTTAAAAAAGAAAATATCTCTTGCAACACATTTTCTGTATTTTGCTGCCACGAGTCATAAAAACACAATTTTATTTGTTCCTCCGGAAACAAGTCTAAATATACTTTTAACTGACAGTAGTATAAACCTAACCGTTTGTAATGATAATCCCAGACCCACCTTTCTTTGACTCGGTGATCTTCAGCCGCTAATGCATCTTCGAATGAGAACGGTTCAAAGCCGCGCGATTTCATCATTCGAAAATGCGAATAGGCACGCTCGATCGGATCCCTGAGAATAAAGATTAATTTCATTTTCGGATTGTAATCATGGATCCTGATCGCACTTTGATGAAAGTAAAGATACCGGCAGGATGCCTCTCCGGCTACCTTTTTACTCGCAGCACCGAGAAAAAGCGCTTGATAATCCTCACGGACAAGTACTGTATTACAATAAAGAAAATGTTTGAGTTTGTTTTTATTACCTTCTCCCTTTATGGGTGGAAGCTTGCCATGGAAAGCAAAAAAATTCGGCTCCTTTTTAGGGCACATAAAGATCTCCGGATGCTTACGAAGATAATGATAAAGCGAAGTTGTTCCCGTTTTTGCGGCACCGAGAATAAGGAAATTTGGAAAAGAGCTCATACAAATTATCAATTACCCAATTTGTTCATGCATAATACTTAAAGTCGTTGTCGTTAAGCAAGATTCTACTCTGAAATTGAGCAGAGGCATAGGACAATTTAACCCTATTGATGATAGCTCGAAACAGCGGCATATTTGTTAGGTTATTCAGCCCGTCTATAATAGCACCTTGGGACAGGCCAAAATGTGCTGAGACTCAACTAAAGCGTCCTTTAAGTGCATTCTACGATGATTGACAACTCTTTCTTCTGTGATATTGGTGCCTTAGCAATAAGCCGATAAGTAAGTGCCTCCCCAAGCTTTGACAAGGCGTCCAATGATGTGAGGCCAAACCAAGGAAGCGGGCTGACCGGTGGCTGTTTCGGGAATTATTCGATTCTTGGTGGCCACTCCTCAAAAGCAGATTCCTATCATTGAGAGAGGGGTGCTGAATCGATGAGTCAAACAATACGGAAGTCTTCTGAAACCGAGGTGATCCCGGACAGGTCACAGACCGCATTTATCACACAGCGAATGACCAGAACTGTGAGTTTGCTTTGCGTGCTGTTACTCGCCGGCATAGGAGCCGTCCGGATCATCGCGACCTATAGTGTGTTCAGTCAAACGTATGACGAGCCAGCCCACATTGCCGCTGGTATGCAATGGTTAGACAAGGGGTTATACACTTACGAAACACTCCATCCCCCCCTGGCCCGCGTTGCAGTTGCATTCTTGCCATTCTTGGATGGCCTCCGTTCTATGGGCCAAAACGATACGTGGCAAGAAATGTGGCGCGACGGTAACGAGATCCTTCACGCGCGCGGCTCATACTATTGGAATCTTGCACTGGCACGGTTAGGCGTGCTCCCGTTTTTTCTGCTTGCCACAGGCGTTGTATGGGGCTGGAGTCGGAGACTTTTTGGGAACACGACAGCATTGCTCGCCACCATACTGTTTACGACACTACCACCGATTCTTGCTCATTCTGGCTTGGCCACGACTGACATGGCACTGACGGCTACGTTTGCAGCCGCCCTTCTCGCGTTTACCTGCTGGCTTGATAAACCGACCTTCATGCGGAGTCTCCTGCTTGGGCTGGCTGGAGCTCTTGCCATTCTCACGAAACTGTCAGCCTTGCTCTTCCTGCCTGCCTGTGGGATAGCACTCCTCGCACTGCGCTGGGTTGTGGGACGGGGCACCACCAAGACAACGGTTACTTACCCCGGACGTTGGCGCACGGTAGGTCCGATCATCTTGGTCGCTGTCCTTACCATCTGGAGTGGCTACCGATTTTCGGTGAGCCCGTTGACAACTGCGGAAAAACGCCCACATGTGATTGTGGATAAGTTAGTTGGTGCTGACGGGTTTCTCCACGACCTCGCCTATACTCTCATCGAGGCTCCAATTATCCCTGCGTCGGAGTTGCTCAACGGCATTCAGCAGGTCAAGGCCAAAAACGCTCGTGGACATACATTCTATCTGCTTGGCAAGCCCCGTGAAAACGGCGAATGGTACTTCTTCCCTGTCGCTTTAGCTGTGAAGTCTCCTCTGCCATTTCTAATCCTCACGTTTATTGGGTTCTTTAGCCTCGTTCGACTGGGGTGGTATCGTCGAATTTGGTCTCCCCTCACGCCAGCGGTTGGTGCTATCGTGCTTCTACTCGTCTGTCTCCCGAGCAACATCAATATTGGAGTTCGTCACATTCTTCCCATATATCCGCTACTTGCCATTGTGGCAGGCTATGGAGCCACCAAGTTTTGGACCGTTGGCTGGCCCCGACTGATAGGACCTAGTACCGTCTCTGTCCTCGTAGTATGGCATCTCGTATCCTCTTTCCAGACCCATCCAGATTATCTGGCCTACTTCAATGAACTTGCCAACGACAAGCCCGGGTGGTTCTTGGTAGACAGTGATCTCGATTGGGGACAAGATCTCAAGCGCTTGGCCACCACGCTTCGTGCATGGGGAATCGAAGAGATTGCTATTGCTTACTTTGGCACAGCGGACCTTAGCCGACACAGCTTGCCGACCATACGAAAGCTCACAGCAAATCAAGCCACAACAGGGTGGATTGCCATTAGTGAGTTTATACTCAGACGGCACCATGGTGATTATGCCTGGCTCGATGCCCATGAGCCGGTGGCTCTAGTCGGCCGTTCCATTCGACTCTATTATCTGCCCTAACAAGGACACTTTTGATAACATAAGTTTGAAATAAGCACAGACTGTTGAAGACAAAATGGGTCCCACTTGTGCTTGACACGCCCCGCGTTCTTAGAGATGGAGTGGCTAATGGTCTTTCCGACCATCGGACCCCCCCCGAGGTCAAGAAATCTTCCTAAATAATAGGTACAGGGAGTTGAAGGCAACTAGAATCAGAAATGGAATCTCAGCCGCCTATATATCGGAAGTTCAAAGCGTACTGGAACGATTCTCCCTACTATAAATTTCGGGCGATTGAGGCTAGACCTGTGACCACCATACACTGAGCAAACCCAAACCCGGAAAGGCTCCGGAGTCAAATAGGGATGACAAATTCGTAAATCTGGGTAGAGCTCAATTAAGGCGTCGTTTAATTGCGTCTTGGGAGGAAATTAAGATCTGCTAGGCCGGGTTGACATAATTGCACGTTATCGGATATTGTCCCGCTGCAGAACAGGGGGAAACCGTGTCGGGCCGTTTTAGTGGCCATTCCAAGCTCCCCAAGGCTACTTGCCTGGGGAAGCACACACCGAATTTGACAGCTTCCCTTCGTGACCATGTCTTCACCTATACCCGCGATCTGGCGGATCGATGTCGAGCCCGACGAGCACCAGCCCCGTGTTGAGCAAAAGCCCTGGCAGGGCTTCTTGGCCATGGTGGCTCTCGTCGAAAACCTGAGGGGCCTCTTGTCGGATCGTTCGGGTCACGGCGTGCACCCCTCCTGGATGATACGCCTCGACCCCGATATGAAGCGCTGCTTTGGCCAAGTCGACTTTGTAGTTCGTCGACACAATGAGTTATTCGATCAATTGATCGGTTGGAAAGATCCAATTGGAATCCACGTCCACGCTCATCGCTGGGATGACAAGCAGGCCGTCGTGTTTTCCGACTATGCAGACAGCGCTTGGACCACACACTGCCTGAGGGTGGCGGCTGAAGCTTTTGCAAACTGCTTTGGCAAACACGTCCGGCATTCCAGTCAAGGCGGGTACTTTCTGACTGAAACTCTCTTAGACGCCGCCGTTGAGCTCGGTATCGAGGTCGATCTTACAGTGGAGCCAGGTTTACCACCGCGGAGCGTCGATTTATCCTTCGGTTCCTATGCGACCGCGCCCTCTGGAGACTTCGTTGACTGCCCCCGGCGGCCCTACTATCCATCACGTTACAAATTCAGCGTTCCATCCTCATCGCTTGCAAACGCCCGGCCCATCTTGATCGTACCTCTCACAGCGTATGATTATCAGACCCCGTTGATGCCGTGGCGTCGGCGTGTCGTTAACAGACTACGCCGCCGACCGCGCCATCATCTCCCTCTTAATCCTTGGAAACCATGGCCCAGCCCAAAGATCTACTGGGATCTCGTCGAACGAGCCGCGGACGAGCAACCGGCACGCTATTTTGCTTTCGCGATTCGAACCGATGGTCCCGGCTCGGCTCCACATCGACGAGTTCGCGAACTTCTCGAGTACTTACCGAATCACCCGATTGCTGACCGATTGAAGTTCGTTGATCCGCTTGCACCGGAAATCCGTGCGCTTGCGATTCCTTCAAGCGATAAGGGAGCGCGTCACGACTTTTTGGAATAGCCGGTGCTCGAAGACACAATGAACAGGTGCCCTCGAGATACTTGTCCGAACTTGCCAAATATCTTCCGTCCCGTTCCGTGTCCATGGAATCATGGTGCATGATATGTTCCATAGACTCATGCGTGTCATTTACAGCACTGTCCTTCTAACGAATAAGCTTCGCTTTCATCTTTTCTTTAAACACAAACCCAGCGCTGGGCAGTTCTGTAACTCCAGGTTGATCTCTATTATCAAGACACCTTCGAGAGATACACAGAACAGGCCCTATCTCGTGATCATCCGCTGTGGGGCTGGTCATCGTTTGATCGATGATGCCATTCAAAGAACTTTTGACATCGCGTTGAATTTGTATGGCATTCCCCATGCCACTTCTTTTGACGATTGCGAGTATGTGTTTTCTGGTGGCATAAACAAGTATAAAGCAGCTCGTCAGTTCATAAATGAGGAGCTATTGGAAAAGTATCAGGGATTCATGTTTCTGGATGATGACATCGAGATTACCTATTCACATCTAAGCCAATTCTTGACGTACTGTTCTGCTCATGGATTTGAGTTGGCACAACCCAGCCTAACTCTTGACTCGTCTTTTTCGCATGCGTATCTACTGAACGCTTCAACTTCTGGCTGTCGCTCGGTTCGAATGGTTGAAGTGATGTGCCCTTATTTTTCAAGCAGCGCCCTAAGAATAGCTAAAGGCACTTTTGATCTGAGTTATTCAACTTGGGGACTAGATGTCATTTGGCCACAACTATTCGCATCTAGCCCTGTGGTTGTGGATGAATTCAAAGTAAGACACACAAAACCGGTTGGGACTGGTAATTTTTACAAATATATGAGGAGTATAGGTGTCTCGCCGCAGAGAGAGTTAATAAAGCTGACCAATACTTCAACTGTACAGATTCGAGATTTAAGGAAGCCAGTGGAGTGACGGGAGATTGAAAACGACTGCTAAAGTGGCACGATTATCTTCTCTAGAAGTCCTTTGACGCTCTGCCCTGCAGTTCGTCAATTCAGCCGATCCTCATATTGACCAAACGAGGTCATCGCTAACTCCCTATAGCGACTCAGATTCGACAGCGTCTGCATAATGATGTTGAAACCCGAGCACTAGGCTAAAGACTCCTTTTATCACTCCTATCCCTTACACGTAAGTCTCTCCAGCTCTTTACTCGAAGTGGAGGTCCACCATCGGACCGCCGTTTTCTCCAACGACTCGTAGGATACAATTCATTAGCTTGTTAATTGCGTTCTGGCGGTCTAGCCCTTAGCAAACCTAGGCCCAGAGGGGCTCCAAGTTCAAAGAAAATTGACAAAATTGCAAAGCTGGGTAGGACTCAATTAAAGCGTCGTTTAATTGCATCCTGTGGACGATTGGCTAGGCCCAGCCCGAAATTAATCTGCGCATCTGTCGTAAATGCTCCAAAATGATCCCTGGTGCTCCAAATCATTACATCGCAGATTGATATTTTTGCTTGTTCTGGTTGACCCATATTCCCCTTACCTGATAGAGACCATTGTAGTTAAACCGTACAACTGAAAGCATCTCTCAGCTTTGATCGGCTTTAGCGTAAGATTTGAGGCTTAACAGAGGGATATAGAAGTTCCTATGAAAATCCGGGCATTTATTGAAGAAGGGACATAGCTTCCTGCTCGCGACACGTGGTGTTTCCGCATGGATCCCCGAGCTGCTGAGGCCTACGACAGCCATTTAAGCAAGCTTCATAGTTGCCTGCACCCTCCCGGCCTTTCCTTCCGCGAAAGCTTGGGCCCTTACAGATCCGGATCTCTCTATTGAAGCTCAGCATTGTTATATGCACCTGGAACCGGGCGCAATCACTTTCGCGATTGCTATGCTCACTCACGCAGGCCGAGCCACCTTCAGGTACGGACTGGGAAATCATCGTGGTCAATAACAATTGCACTGATGACACGGACACTATCATCGAGCAATTTAGCAAGCTTTTGCCACTAAAACGTGTTTTCGAACCAAAACCTGGCGTTGCGCATGCACGCAACACCGGCATGGATGCCGCATCTGGTGACTACCTGCTTTGGACCGACGACGACGTGACCGTGGGACGCAATTGGTTGAAGTCTTACCAATCCGCGTTTGAAAGCTGGCCTGAAGCCTGCGTGTTTGGGGGAACGATTATCCCGCGCTTTGAGGGGAATCCGCCAGGCTGGATGGAAGCTGCACTGCATCATATGCTCTATGCTTATTCCGGAATCGATCTTGGGGATACACCTTTGATGCTCGATTCTTCCTCATCTATTGGAAGCTTACCTTTTGGTGCCAACATGGCCCTTCGGGGCTTGGAGCAACGGCAGTTCCGATATGATACAAAGTTAGGTCGCAGACCAGGTCCAACAATTATAGGTTTTGATGAATCGGACGTGCTGAAACGTATTCTCGCGACCGGAAAAACTGGTTGGTGGTTACCTAATACGGCGGTGGAACACTGGATTCCACCGTCGAGACAGACGGTAGGCTATCTCCGCGCCTATTTTCATGGGATGGGCCAAGTACTCGCAAGCTCGATTTTCGAGCCGGGCCGGACCACAAACAATTATGAGCGAGCAAGGCGGTTTTCTAATGCAGTCAAACTTGAAGCAATCTTTTGCTACCACCGGAGTGTGTCTTTACCTGACAAATGGCTGCCGGCGTTACGAAGATCATCATCGGCATGGGGAAGACTCGCTGGTTTCCGCACAGCAAGCTACGCTCGAAAACCTTAACCCACTGAGTCTGATGTCCTTGATGAATGTTACAAGGCAGGAGTTTCTGCGCCGCGTGCTGGCCCCGGTCCGCATCGGGTTGCTCTACGCTAAAAAGCGCCCGAAGTTTAAGCCGCTTCATGACGCCGACGCGCTACCCCGGAGATTGGCATCGTTGTTTACCCACAAGGAAAGTGCCGCTATAATCGGTGTGGAGTACCTGCGGCGGGTGCCCACTGAACCCGATATCGGATCATTGCCTGAATCCATCTGCCCCGGCTCGGCCCGATGCGGGCATTTGGCGCTGGACGATGACGGAAGGCTCCGGTAATGGGTACCTTCGCAGTAAACGAAGGATTTCGAGGGGAGGGCACCGGGTAAAATTTGACGGCTGGATTTTGTCCGTCACGAAAGCCCGTTTATGCGCTCTGATTGCGTAGATCTGAAACCATGAATCAAGAACTATCGCTTGTTGTCGCGGCTACTTTCACCGCAGAACCGCTGAAAGACTCCCTCGGCTTCTGGATGCGGGAGTTGGGCATTCCGGTACGGATTGACTTCGCTCCTTATAACCAAGTATTTCAACAACTCCTTGATCCTTCCAGCATCATCGCGACGAATCAGAACGGCATCAATATTGTGCTGATCCGGCTGGAGGACTGGCAGGGAGGGGACAGCGACACGAAAACGACCGGTCGGGATGACGCCTATCATGCGATCGAGCGAAACCTAAGGGATTTCAAGCTTGCGCTGTCTGAAGCCGTCCGACGCGCGCCCACGCCGTATCTGGTTTGTTTGTGTCCGGCCTCTCCCGCCTGGGCCGATGATCCCAAGCGCGCGTTGGCTTTCAAACAAGCCGAAGCGCTGCTGTGCGCACAGCTCGCTGAAATCGACTCCGTTTGGATGATTACCCCTTCGGAGTTGGCCGCCGCCTACCCTGTCCCGGATTATTATGACGCGTACGGCGAAAAATTCGGACACATACCGCTCACGCCCGTCTATTTTACCGCGTTAGGGACCATGATTGCTCGAGAGGTCTATGCGCTCAAGAGCCCCCCGTATAAAGTAATCGTTCTTGATTGCGACCAGACGTTGTGGAGCGGGGTCTGCGGCGAGGATGGTCCGTCCGGGATACGAATCGATGTTCCGCACCGGGTCCTTCAAGATTTTATGGTGCGTCAGCATGACGCAGGCATGCTCCTTTGTCTATGCAGCAAAAACAATGAAGAGGATGTAACCCGGGTATTTGAAAACCGACCGGAGATGCCCTTGAACCGGAACCACATCGTATCGCGGCGAGTCAACTGGAAACCGAAGTCCGCCAATCTCGTCAGTCTGGCGGAAGAGCTGCAGCTAGGACTGGACAGTTTTATTTTCATTGACGACGATCCGGTCGAGTGCGCCGAGGTGAGGGCAAACTGCCCGGAGGTTCTGACGCTCGAAATCCCGCGGCAAGTCGAAGCGATCCCTCGTTTTCTTGATCACGTTTGGGCATTCGATCATCTTAAAATTACCGACGAAGGCAAAAAGCGAACGGCTCTTTATCAGCAAAACGCCCAACGGGAACAATTGCGAGGAAAATCCTTTACGGTCAGCGATTTTCTCGCTAAGCTGGGGTTGGAAATTGAGATATCGCCGCTCATGCCGCATCAACTGGCGAGGGCCTCCGAGCTCACCCAGCGGACCAATCAGTTCAATCTCACTACCGTTCGTCGTTCAGAAGCGGAGCTGCGGAGAGTTCAACAACGGGAGCGGATGGAGCCTCTCGCCGTCCATGTCAAGGACCGTTTCGGAGATTACGGATTGGTCGGGCTGATCGTATTCCACGCCGATTCCGAAGCGATTTCCGTCGACACCTTTTTGCTGAGTTGTCGGGCTCTGGGGCGGGGCGTTGAGCATCGCATGTTGGTGAGATTGGGCGAGATTGCTCTGGATCGGGAGTTAAAGAGAGTGGATGCCCGGTTGATTCAGAGTGGCAAGAACCAGCCAGCGGTTGATTTTATGGATAACGCGGGGGCGAAGTTCCGCGACTCGGGCGAAGAGGGGCTTTTATTTCGTTTCCCGGCGAAGTGGGCGGCGGCGCTCACCTTTCGACCAGACGATCGCGGACCGCAAAGTGAGAACGAAGGGGAGCAGCGGACCGGTTCCTCGGCGACCCCAAGGGCGTATCCCATCGAGGCCGTGGAAAGGTGTCGATTATTACTGCGAATCGCCACCGAACTGAGCGACGTCGATCAGATACACGCCAGTATGCTTTCGCAAGATCGACATTCCCGTCCGAATCTGGAGACTCATTTTGTCGCCCCGCGCGATTCTACCGAGGCGGCGGTAGGAAACATCTGGTGCGAAGTGCTCAATGTCGACCGCGTGGGTGCATGTGACAATTTTTTCGAGCTGGGCGGGGACTCATTGACAATGACCCGGGTCGTTTCCCGTATCAGACAATCCTTTGGCGTGGAGTTGTCGCCCGGTGTCTTTTTCAACGCCCCGACTGTCGCGGAAATCGCTCAGGTGATTTCCGCCGATTCAAACTCGCTCGGCAATGCCGCGTTTATCGAGCAATTGTTGGGAGAGCTGAGTCAGATTTCCGAGGATGATGCAAGGGCGCTGCTGGAGGAGGAACGTTTCGGAACCGGGGAGGTTGCGCCGCCGTTCAGAGACACTGTCACCGGGTCGAGAAGTAAGGTCACAGGTCTCGACGATGCGCTGGTTCCCCGGCAGGTTCACGCTCCAGGATTCGGAAGGCTTCCATCGGTTGGGACGACCCAAGCACCGGTTGGTCCGGGAATCGCGTCGGTAAGCATCATGACCCATAATCGTTTGAAGGCATTGGAGCGTGCTTTGATCAGCTATATCGAGAACTCTCGAGCGCACGGCAGAAATCATGAGTTTGTCGTAATCGACGGTACCGAAACCGAGGAAGCGCAGAGCCGCTCTCTGGTGATGCTGAGTGATTTGGAGCGACGTTACGGGGTAAGAATCTTGTATGCCGGCAGGCGGGACAAAATTCGATTTGCCAAGGAACTGGTATCTGTCGGCGGGCTGCCCCCAGATATCGTGAATTTCGCCCTGTTCGATGTGGAATGTTGCGGCAATGATTACGGCGTCAGTCGCAACGCGCTCCTGCTGGATAGCATCGGACAAGCCGTCTTCAGCGCCGATGACGATACCGTCTGCCGGATTGCAACCGCTCCGAATCCGGCTACGGGGACACGATTTGCGACGGAGTGGGACCCTGCGGATATCTGGTTTTTCCCGGACCGGGACAGCGCGCTGCGGTCGGTCACGTTTGTCGACGAAGACATCCTGAGCGCCCACGAGCAGCTTTTAGGCGGCGACGTACCGAGTCTTCTCGGCGGCCGGGGGGACGGCGATAAGCCCGGGCCGGCCGATCTCGACCCTTCCTGCGAGAATCGGTCGGAAAGAACCGGCGGCAGGGTACTGGCAACTTTTAACGGTCTGGTCGGGGATTGCGCTTGGGGCTCGCCTTTCGGCGATTGGGGCGGTCCCATGGGGTGCCTCCTACTGAACGATGAATCGCACAGGCGGTTGGTTCGATCGGAAGCGGACTACCGTACCGCCTGTACTACGCGCGAAATACTGCGCGTCGTGGATCGTCCGACTATAAACGGGGAGACCCTTTGCATGACGGTTTTTATGGCACTGGACAACCGCGAACTCTTGCCCCCATTCTTCCCGGTGAAAGCGGGCGAAGACATCGTGTTCGGTCTCACCTTGCGCCGGTGCATTGCCGGCGGATATTTTGGACAGCTTCCCCGGGCGCTCGTCCATGCCCCGGTGGAACATCGGACCTTTTCGCGCGGCGAGATATTTCGCAGCGCTTCCGGTTTCGACACGGCCAAATTGATGATTGGCTGCGTGAAGTCGTATGGCGAGAACCTGGCCCGGACCGACGTTAAAGAGGGTTTGCGTGCTCTTGGAAGTCACCTCGAAGAGCTGGCGTCCATGCCTGCGCGCGGCTTTCAAGAGATTGTGCGCGACCAGGTTTGGAAAAGCACCAATTCGTTTATCGCCATGATGGCGAATCGTCTCCAAGCTTCGGATGGGTTGCCACGATTTTGGGCGAACGATGTCGAGAGATATATGGACCAGTTGGGAAAAGGCATCAGAAGACCCGACTATTGCGTTCCGCTGGATCTTTTGAACGGTCGGAGCGACGACGAGGCGCGCGAGTTGGCACAACGGTTGGTTTTGAAATTCGGTCAGCTTCTCCGTTGGTGGCCGGATATCGCGGAGACGGCTCGAGAACTACGAGCCCGGGGTCAAAGACTGGCAAAGCAGGTAGGGTTGGAGTAGATGAAGCGGTTGGCCTGCATGTCCGTGAAGAATGTAGGGGGAGAAAGGGACGTTGTTGACTAGGTTGAATAACTCCACCGGTGCGGGCTCAATGTTTTTTATTCTACAAGAACATACAGACAGCGTCAGGCATGTCTTCTTGATATTAGAATCGGCCCGACTTAGATTTGCGTATGACCAGAAGGCCGCGGGTTCATTTTGCTGAAGCTTTACTTTTGATTTATTGTCGAAAAGATAAAAGTTAGAGGTCGCAGAGTTCATGGCCCAGGGACATATTGCAAAGATCGCCGACGAGCTGCGTCTGTCTGTCAAGCAAGTCCAGGCCGCGGGCGCGCTTCTGGACGAGGGGGCGACGGTCCCTTTCCTCGCCCG
>JAPUIP010000803.1 GCA_027296925.1 Candidatus Poribacteria bacterium
CAAACACGGAAAAACTGAAACCGGCACGCAAAGATTTCTCTGCCAGAATCCGACGTGTCGTCGGAGGACATTTGTGCTGGAAAATGCTCACAAAGGGCGATTGCCAGAAGTCAAGAAACAGATGATCTCAATGACGCTCAACGGGAGTGGGGTGCGCGACATCTCCCGTGTGTTATGTGTCAGCCCATCGACGGTCATCAACGAAATTAAAAAAAACAGAAAAATTGCAACCGCTGAACCAACCATTGCTCTCAAGAATCAAGGGTGAGACGGTGACCCTTGCGATTTGCCGTGTCGAGCCCGCCGAGATTGATGAAATGCAAAGTTTTGTGGGCAAAAAAGGGGACCCACGCGGGCTATGGCATGCCATTGACCCTGACCGTGGAGATGTCCTGGGCTACACCTTGGGCAGCCGTGAGGAGAGGCTCTTTTTAGAGTTGAAGCGACTTCTTGAACCCTTTTAGCTGATTTGTAGACAAAGATTAACGTCAAGGGAGAGGAAGACAACTCCATGTGTGGTGCGGGTTGAGACGGCAAATCGGTTCCCTTGATGCCTGCGGAATTATCTAACTCGACTGATTAAAAGTGCGACACATGTTCTTCGCCCCTCTGTCTTTCTACGCCTGTCTTCTATGAAAATTGACGTCATTCCCGTCCAGTCCCCATCAGACCTAAAGGCCTTTATTGACCTCCCCTGGTGGATCTATCGTGGCGACCGCCATTGGGTGCCGCCGTTGCGTAGCGAGGTCAAGAAGCGGTTGGATAGATCTACGTACCCGTTTTTTGATTACGGGGCCGCCGAATTTTTTCTTGCCCGGCGCGACGCGCGTGTTGTCGGACGGATTGCCGCCATCAAGAACGATCGCCATATCAATATTCACGAGGAGCCGGTGGGGTTCTTCGGCTTCTTCGAGTGTATCCAAGATCAGGAAGTGGCGGATGCGCTCTTCTCTCGCGCAGCGGATTGGTTGAGCGGCCATAGACTCGAAGTGATGCGCGGCCCTGTGAGCTACTCGACGAACGATGAGTGCGCACTGCTCGTTGATGGATTTGATTCCTCGCCGGTGATCATGATGCCCTACAATCCACGCTACTATCTTGATCTCATCGAAGGGTTTGGATTCCAGACAGCCAAGGATCTCCTCGCCTACGAGATCACCGATGATGTACCGGTGGATGACCGACTGAGTCGAATTATTGAGCGCACACGGCGTCGAAACCGAATCATGATACGGCCCTTCAAAAAAAAGCAGCTTGATCAAGAGGTCCAATATGTCAAAGATATCTATAATTCTGCGTGGGAGCAAAATTGGGGATTTGTTCCCATGACGGACCGGGAGATCGATCACATGGCGGCAGATCTCAAACGGATCATCGATGAGAACATCGTGTTGTTTGCTGAAATTGAGGGTGAACCTGTCGGCTTTATGCTTGCCCTACCCGATTTTTATCAGGCGCAAAAACATGCCAACGGACGTCTGTTTCCATTCGGGCTCGCCAAAATCCTGTGGCATGCGCGTAAGATTGACGCCGTTCGTATTTTAGCATTTGGGGTCAAAGCGGAATACCGCCAGCAGGGAGTTGATGCGCTGCTATACCATGACGTCTATGTGGAGGGAAAAAAAAGAGGGTATCGACGCGGTGAGTTGTCGTGGATCTTGGAGGACAATGCGATGATGAATAGCGCCCTTCAAAGAATGGGCGCGCGGGTTTACAAACGCTATCGCATTTACGACTATCCCTTGAAGCACAACGGTTGACGCGCACACAATCAGGCAAAACGCACCATACATTCCAATTGCGCATCACGCACGAGGTGACATTTTGAGTATCGTTGTCCATGTAACCCATGAAGCAATCCAGAAAATGGGCGGCATCGGCGCCGTTTTGGAAGGCTTACTGACAGCTCGCAGCTATAACGAAAACATCGAACGGACTTTCCTCGTGGGTTCCCTTTTTCACACCGGCGAGCTTGGGCAGGAGCGTTTAGGGAAGGGCGGAGAGGTTCTCTACTCTTCGCTTGACGGCATTCGCAACACGCCATACGCCGATGCACTTCAAGCAATCGAGATTGACTATCAGATTGCGGTTGTTTACGGTAGGCGTCGTTTTGAAAACAGAAGCACAGGGCTGGCGACGTTTGCGGAGGTCATTCTGATTGAGGTCTCCCACATGAACCCGGAGCGAGAGAACCTGTTCAAATGGCGACTCTATGAGCATTTTGATATCGACTCTCGCCGCTATGAGCACGACTGGGGCTATGAAGAGTATCTCCGTATCGCGGAGCCCGCCTACGATGCACTGCGTGTTCTGATCGCCGATCAATCGGATACGCCCTGTTTCGTAATCGCTCACGAGTTCATGGGCATGCCCTTTGCCCTCAAGACGATCCTCGAAGGGCAGCCGAATATGCGAACAATTTTCTACGCTCACGAAGTTGCAACGGTTCGCTCAATTGTGGAATACCACTCCGGCCACGACACGATGTTCTATAATGTCATGCACCGCGCGATGGGTGAGGGCAAGTCGATTGGCGATGTTTTCGGCGATCAGTTCTGGTATTCTAAGCATGCGCTCATCGATAAAGCCCACCTATGTGACAATATTTTTGCTGTCGGGGATCTGGTTGTGGAGGAGCTACGGTTTCTCAGTCACGTTCACCGCGAGCACCCCATCGATCTCGTCTATAACGGCATTCCTGCCATCGAGTTAGACCTCGCTGCGAAGTTGGAATCCAAAAAGCGTTTGCAAAAATACGCCGAAACGCTACTCGGCTATATCCCCGACTACGTGCTGACACACGTCACGCGGCTTGTTCACAGCAAGGGGTTGTGGCGCGATCTGCAACTGTTATATCATCTGGATGTGCTGCTCAAACCGAATGACAAAACCGCCGTGCTATTTATCCTTTCCACAGAAATTGCAACGGGGCGATCAAGTGAAGATGTGCATCGCATGGAAGAAGCTTACGGCTGGCCCGTCCACCATGAAATCGGCTATCCCGATCTCGTCGGCGCGGAGGTCCATCTGAACAACGGGGTCGTTGCCTTCAACAGACAGTCCCAAGCCATCAAGGCGGTGTTTGTGAATCAGTTCGGTTGGAGCCGGGAGCGATGCGGAATGAGAATGCCCGACTACATGGAATTTATGGATATCCGGAAGGGCTCTGATGTCGAGTTTGGACAATCGATCTATGAGCCATTTGGCATTGCACAGGTGGAGCCGCTGAGCTTTGGGGCGATATGTGCGGTGAGTAACGTCTGTGGCTGTACGGGCTTCATTCGGCGGGCAACCGGCGGCGCGGACGTGCCGAACGTCATCGTTGCCGACTATACACACCTCGCCCACCCGCCGGATTCAATAGAGGGGCTGCTCGCTATCGGAACGGACGCGCGAAATCAGATCGAGGCTGAAAACAGTTGGGATATCGCCGCCAAGCTGCTCGGACGACTGCCCCGCAATATTGGAGACGTTGAAGAAATCATCGCGCGAGGATATGAAATCGCTTCCAAGATGAGTTGGGAAGTTGTGGTATCGGATTATTTTCTGCCTGGATTGCAACGCGCGCTAGAGAATTCGTGAGACGAACACCCTCAAGTGAGGATAGAGCAGGAGGAGACGCATGGTAAGAATTGGAATTATCGGCATCGGTTTCATGGGCATGATTCACTACTACGGGGCGAAGAAGGTCTCCGGCGCCGCGGTCGTCGCAATCTGTACGCGCGATCAGAAAAAGCTGGACGGAGATTGGACAAGCATTCAGGGGAATTTTGGACCGCGCGGCGGGCTCGAAGATCTCTCACATCTCCGCAGGTACGATCAGATCGAAGCGCTCTTGGCTGATCCAGACATCGACATGGTAGACATCTGCTTGCCGACCCATCTTCATAAATCGGTCAGCATCGCTGCACTCAAAGCCGGAAAGCACGTGCTTGTCGAGAAACCGATTACGATAAATCTCGATGACGCCAACGAGATGGTGCAGGTTGGCGCGGAGAGCGGGCGCCATTTTATGGTGGCACACGTGCTGCCGTTTTTCGCGGAGTTCGCTTATGCGAAGCAGGCTGTCGAAGGCGGAGCGTATGGGAAGCTGCTCGGTGGGCACTTGAAGCGCGTTATCTCGAAGCTAACGTGGTCGCGTGAGCTCACAGACTTGGAGAAGGGCGGTGGTCCGGGAATCGACCTGCACATCCACGATACCCATTTCATCCAACTGCTTTGTGGCGTACCCGATGCGGTGTTCTCGCAGGGAAAGCTCGCCGGCGGCAACTTTGTCGAGTACCTTACGACCCAGTACATCTACAACGACAAAGACCTCTCGATCAGTTGCTCATCGGGCGCGGTGTCTCAACAGGGACGGGCGTTTTCACACGGTTTCGAGCTTTATCTGGAGAAAGCCACATTGCTGTTCGAGTTTGCAACGCTGGGTGGCGGGCCGGTCACTTCAATGCCGCTGACTCTATTGACGGATGATGGCGAGGTTCACAAAGTCGACCTCGGCGACGGAGACCCCGTTGGCTTTTTTACCAACGAACTCCAGTACGCTGTCGATGCCATCAATCAAGGACAAGAGCCGACCGTGCTCTCTGGAACCGGCGCAAGAGACGCGCTCCTGCTCTGCTACAAAGAGGCGGAGTCGGTCAAGACCGGTGAAGTCATGCGGCTTTCTTGATGATTCAGAATCACACGAATTGATGGCTGACAGCCGCTCATCGCGTCTCTTTTCAGATGGATAAATACGTCTGAAAATCTCCGTCTGAAGTTGTCACAGTTCACGAATTTCGACATCTAACGACTCCAAATCCACAATCGCAACCGTACATTTGCCGGTTGTCCAGCCGCCGGTCTCGCCCGGATTGAGAATGAGCGTTTCCTCCAGACGAACATCGATTTCATGGGTATGTCCGTAGATGACGATGTCGTACTCGCCGCTTTTCGCAATTGGCTCGGCAAGTTCCGGGTAGTGCATCGCGGCGATCTTGCGCCCACCGACTTCCACGCTTGCGAGATTGGGATGGATGTCCCCAATCTCCTCAAATCTCTTGGCGACGACGATACGCTCCCCGTCGTTGTTGCCGAAGACACCAACGACACGACACTTCAGATCGCTCATCGCTGCTACGGCAAACGGCGCGATGAAATCGCCGGCGTGTATGACCAATTCAACCCCTTCGCCGTTGAATACTTCGACCGCCTTCTTAATCATCGGGATGTTATCATGACTGTCCGAAAGGACGCCGATTTTCATGCTGACCTCCTAAAGAAGTGATGCCGATCAAATACCTGATACCTGATTAATCAGATCTGGTTCGACGTAGCCCTTGTGGAGAATGACGCGATACTTGAACCCCAGTTGATCATCTTGACCGAGCCGAAACGGCTCATCGTACGCCGGCGACGGATGCAAGATGCCGTAGTTATCTCTATTCCGTACCCACCATGTCGTTGGGTGGCGCGGGTTAGACGGGTGATCGACAATCGTTGCCCCGTAAACGCCTCCATCTTCCGCATGCACTCCGGCGAATCCGCACCAGCGGCTCTGCTGCCCAAAGATGTCCATCGGTTCTGTGCGCCCGTCCGCATCCAACAGCCGCCCTGGCGTCAGTGCATTATCAAACCGTATCGCCAAGCCGCTATAAAATAAGCCACCGCCGCCCGGCTCACCTCGATTGAGATCTAGTGTAACATCGCGCGCATGTGGCTGAAATTGTATCGAGACGTCAATGACCAGATGATTCGATTGTGGCGGAAACACAGTCGTCTGGCGAGTCTCCGTGAGATGGGTGCGGTCTTGCCAATCGATCCATGCGTTTTCGGCGGTAAATTGCGCTTGCTCTGTATCGACGGATTGATCGCGCATCCGCTGATGAACCACCCTCCCAAATCCGGTTGGATCGCCTCCCGGTTTCGGTTGTTCCCAGAAATTTACGCCGTTGACCTTTTTCCATGCAACCCACATGCCCTGATGGTGGACGTGATCATCGGGTTGGTTCATTGTCAACGGTGGCGAATCCGGCAGTCGAAGCGGGTGCCAGTAGGTGCGCTGTCCAGCCGTCTGAAAATGGTAGTTCAGCAAGGTCTGTCCGTTCCAGGCTAACCTTAATCCATCATCAATTGCATCCAGTGCAAACATCAAATCTCCTTTCCGACGTGAAGTACAGGGGAAGAAACACAAACGTAACAGGGCGGGGGGAAGTTCAGATACACCTCTTACGTTTTACTCATTACTCATCACGTCTTGATTTCAGGCATTCCGAAAATCAATCATCGCCTGCCGATACGCCTCCGGCACACCGATGTCAAAACGTCTCCCTTTGACAACGTAACCGGAAAAGTTATCCTCTTTCCGCAGTTTATCAAGGCAGGACGTCAACTGAAACTCGCCGTCTTCGCGGAGATTATGGGTGATGTTTTCCTCAAGGTAGTCGAAGATTTTCGGCGTCAGCACATACATACCAAATACCGTCAGGAAAAGATCATCGTCCATCCCATCAACATGGAGATGCTCTCGGGCATACTCAGCACCGGGTTTTTCGTAGAACTCTGTCACTGAAAGGACTGAGTCCTGTTCGCGCCAGGCGCCCGTCGCGCATCCAAAGTGATGGAGGTCTTCTACAGGGGTGACCTTCAGCCCGACCACGCTATGCCCGACGCGGTCATAGACATCTAGAATTTGCCAGGTGCATGAGAACTCATTATCGGACGCATAGAGATGATCTCCTAGCATGAGAAGAAACGACTCACCGTTGGTCCATTCTCGCGCACAAAATACAGCGTGCCCAAACCCTTCCTGAACATCCTGTGTGACCAAAGTGATTCGGCGGCCCAGGTCCATTAAGTAATGGCAATGCTCCTGATCTTCTCTAGAGAGTTTATTGAAATTCTCGATTGGTGGAAGTGTCTTGAAAAACTCCTCAAAGAGTTCGCGATCTCTGCTCTGCACAACGAGGCAGATCTCTTCAATGCCGGCATTGATGGCTTCCTCTACAATTGCCATGATGACCGGCTTGGATCTACCCTCTCGATCAATGATGGGGAAGAGTTCCTTCTTGATTGCTTTTGAAGCTGGAAATAGACGAGTGCCAAAACCGGCAGCGGGGATGACCGCTTTTCGCACACGGCGTCCAGCCTGAATCGCGAGTTTCAGACATGACATATTCAGGTCTCGCTCGATGATTTCGATGACCTTCTGCTGACTCTCCTCATCCTTGACGATAAATTGTGCTGAGCCATCCCCTCCGGAGCCGACCCCTTTCCCACCCAGTATGTAGGGTTGAATCAGCGCGTAATTGAGGACCTTATGTAGCACGGGAGCGGTCAATTGCGAAGGGCAGGCGGGCTGAAGGTGGCTGTCGAATTCCGCTTGTGCTTTATTCATCAATTCACCGATGCGCACCGCATTCCCCTCATGCAAGGCTTCGTACGCTTCGTGTGTGATCTCTTTGCTAATGGAGCCAAGATATTTCTGGACATTCCGCTGTAGTTCATTTTCAGCAAAGGGGTAACAGTGATTGAGCCGATTCAGGATTTCCTTCGTATCCTTACTTGCGTGGAGATCGACAAGGACGAAGTACAGGTCTTTGGGCACGTTGAACTCTTTGACATCAATTCGGTCGCCATCAAAGACCATCATAATCGGGCGGCCGTAGGCACAGCCTTGATCCATTCGACCGCAGCGGGAAGGGGTCGTAATCTCGCCGACGTAGGCATATTCCATCTCGCCGCGGACCGTCATTTTGAGATCGTAAACGCGATTGAACGCGCGCGCGACAAGGACACAGATTGCGGCACTCGACGACAACCCCTTTTTGACGGGAAGATCTGTAAGATAATTATCGATCTCCAGACCGTGTACATGGTAGTGCGTCAGAATCTGGTATGCCACACCGGCAGCATAACTGAAAAATCCGCCCTTCTCAGCTTCGGCAAGCAGGGCTTCCCGCTCCATTGGCAATTCAAACGGCCCCTCGCGTGTACCGTCGCTCAGTGTAGCACGTAGGATAAACTTCGTTGGGTGAGGCTTCACTTCGGCGTAAAGCCCCTGATTGGTGCCGGTGATCAGCGTATAACCCTTCTCTAAGTCGCCATTGATGCGACGGTAGCCTCCAGCCCAATCACTGTGTTCACCAAAGAGGCAAATGCGCCCCGGTACAAAGATCTTCATCGTTTTTGACTCCAGTTTATAATTTGCTGGCATAAGGTCGGGAAGAAATCAGCATAATGGCAAATATGCTAAACATGGTCAGGAACATTACCACCCCGCCGCATAGCCATCCCGACGCAGATCTGAGCCGCCAATGAGCGCGTTTGAGTTGGGGTCGATCATGATTGCCTGTGCGCTACCGGGCCCGTCCCAATCTCCCAAGATCGCCAGTTCATGACCTCGCTGCACCAGTCCTTCGCGAACCTCCTCAGGAAACCGTCCTTCCAACTGGAGTGCATCCGAACAGGTGTGCGGAATCGTCGATTCCATCGGATTCTGCAGGTTGCGCCATCGTGGCGCTTCGACGGCTTCCTGCGGCGTCATCCCGAAATCGATCATGTGCGTAATCAACTGCAAGTTAGTTTGCACTTGCGTATCCGCTCCCGGTGTACCGCAGACGAGAAAAGGCTTGTTATCTTTGGTTACGAGCACGGGATTCATGGTATGACGCACACGCTTGCCGGGCATCAGGCAGTTGGGGTGATCTGCCTCAAGATGCCAGTAGGTCATTCGATTGTTGAGCAGAATCCCAGTGTCTCCTGCGATGAGACTTGAACCGAATCCCGACTGAATGCTCTGCAGTATGCAGACGGCATTTCCCCGCCCATCCGCGGTGCAGAAACAGGTGGTGTCCTCAAACTGCTCTGGCATACCGGCCGGAACATCCGTCGCTGCCCGATTCGGATCGATACGCTCGGCCTGTTTGGCGGCGTAATCTTTGGACAACATGCCTTTGATTGGAACATCGACCCAGTCCGGATCCGCCATATATTTCTCCCGGTCCGCAAACGAGAGCTTTTTCGCTTCGACCATTATGTGAACGCTTTCCGCCGTGTTGCAGCCCATTGACGCTAGATCGAAAAGTTCGACGATGTTCAACTCTTGCAATAGGATATGACCGCTCGAATTGGGCGGCATTTCATAAACCTCGTAGCCCCGGTAGTTGGTGTGGATGGGGTCAACCCAGCGAGCATGGTAATCGGCAAGGTCTTTTTCGGTCAGCAGACCATCATACGCCTGGCTAAATTCGACAATGGCTTTGGCGAGTTCACCTTCATAGAGCGTTTCGCGTCCCTCCGCGGCGATCTTCCGCAATGTTGTCGCGAGATTTTTATTGCGGAGAATCTCCCCAGCTTTGAGCGGTTCTCCGTTGTTCGTGAACACCGGTCGCGTATAGGGCTCGGCAGCAAAGCGTGGGTTTTCGCCTTTGAGTCCGCTAGCAAGGTTATGGCTCACGGGGAAACCGTTTTCGCATAGCGAAATCGCCGGCGCAAACACCTGATCGAGTTTGAGCGCACCGTAACGGGCATGAGCGAGAAGCCAGCCATCGACTATCCCCGGGACTGAAACGCTGCGGATGCCTTTCATCGGAATACCGCCATCCTGAAGATATACTTCACGCGTTGCCGCGTAAGGCGCTGGGCCCGTCGCATTCATACCCGTGACCGTACCGGTCTCCGCCCAATAGATCAGGATAAACCCGTCTCCACCAACGCCAGAGCCCGCCGGTTCAACCGCGCCCAGCGCTGCTGCTGTTGCGATCGCGGCATCAACAGCGTTTCCGCCAGCCATCATTGCCTGGACGCCCGCCTGAGATGCGAGCATGTGTCCCGATGTCACCATCCCGTTACGTCCCATCGCTGATGGTCGAAATCCTGAAAATCTGATGCCATGTGGTGATTGCATGTTTCGTCCCCCGAATAACCGTTGAGTTTGTCGATTTGAATGTGATGTGTATTGTGTCAGAATCTGGTGCGCTGACCGATCTCATCCTGTACCAATTTAGCACAATGTGTCAGAAAAATCAAGGGCAAAAATTAACGCCACTGCCTCGAACCGTAGATTTTTTACTATCGTTTTGGTGAGTGAAGCGTCTATGTTCATGGAAAGATGATAAAGGAGCCACCCCCAATGAACCAGGAAACGCCCTGCGATGCCCTCTTAATCAAGAAACACCTTCAAGGGAGTTCGACCGCGATTGCGCAACTGTGGCTGAAATATGACCGGCTGGTTTATGGGATTGCACATAGCGTTGTGTGTAGCCGGGAGGCGGCGGAAGACATCCGGCAGGAAGTGTTTCTGAAAGCGTATACGGAGTTGCCGCAGTTGCAGGAACTTACCAAGTTTGCCAGTTGGCTGCGGAGTATCACCTATAACGCCTGCTATTCCTATCTGCGGCGGCAAAGAAAAACGACCTCATTGGATGCGCTTACGGACGTGGAACAGCCGAAAACCGCTTCAGTCGAAGCTAACGTGGAGGGGCGAGAGTTGCGCACCTTGCTACGAAAGATGATTGATCGACTCCCTGAAGAATATCGAACGGTCATCGAACTGCACTACTTTGAAGGGCAACGGGTAGCGGACATTGCCGAGTTCCTTGAACTCTCGGGGTCCACCATAAAGTGGCGAATTCACAAGGCGCGTGAGGTGCTGCAACGGACAGCCAAAATCAATGGTTATTTGGAGTAACTTTTGTAGGGTGGCAGTGCCCACCCTACGGGAAAGGAGTAATACCATTTTCAGTTAGAAGTGAGACGATTCGTTCTTGTCATTCTGAACGGAGCGCAGCGGAGTGAAGAATCTCTTGTTGGCTTTATGATTGCAGTCCTGAGATTCTTCGCCTTGCTCAGAATGACATAAGCCTATGC
>JAPUIP010000804.1 GCA_027296925.1 Candidatus Poribacteria bacterium
GACACAAAGTCGCCGGCAACGCATTCGGCATCCACCCGATGGAGGGGTGTGATTGTACCCTCGACGGCAAACCGAGCGAACTGACCATCCGCCGTTGGGAACGCTTCGGGCGTGGCGGTGCGAAGCTGATCTGGGGCGAAGCAACCGCACTGTTTGATGAGGTCAAGGCAAATAGCCGTCAACTGATGATTAACGATGAAACGGCAAGTTCGATCGAGTCGATGCTCAATCTGACGCGCGATGTTCACCGAGAGGAATTCGGATCGAACGAAGAGATCATCGTTGGGATGCAGTTGACCCATTCCGGGCGATACAGCTACAAGAAGCCGTTAATCGCGTTTCGTCACCCGGTTGTTGACAAAGTGACACTCCTCGATAAGAAAAAGAAAATCCCCATCCCCGATGATTATCCCGTCCTGAGCGATGATGAACTGGAGCGTCTGGAAGATACCTATGTCGAAGCGGCAAAGTTGGCGTGGAAAATTGGATTTGATTTTGTCGATCTGAAGCAGTGCCATACCTATCTGCTCTCAGAACTCTTAGCGGCAAAGACGCGAGATGGAAAGTACGGCGGCAGCTTTGAGAATCGCACGCGGTTTATTCGCAATATCGTCGGCAAGATCCGTGCGGAAGTTGGGGATGAACTGATCCTGGCCACACGCATGAACATCTACGACGGCATCGCTTACATGGAAGACCCCGAAACAACGGTCGGCGTTCCGCGAGATCATCCGACGCCCTACCCTTACGGCTTTGGTGTTGATGAAAACAATCCGCCACAGCCGGACATGACGGAACCGATCCAATTGGTCGGCACTCTCAAGGAACTCGGGGTCAAACTGGTCAATGCCTCCATGGGGAGCCCGTATTTCAATCCGCACATCGGGCGTCCGTTTGAACGTCCTCCGATTGATGGCTACGAAACGCCCGAACACCCGTTAATCGGCGTAGACCGGCACATTCGACTGACCGGAGAGATTCAGCGCGCCTATCCGGATCTGCCGATAGTTGGCACCGGATACAGTTGGCTTCAGGACTACCTCGTCAATGCCGGTGAGGCAAATGTTCGAGATGGACGTGTGAGCATCGTTGCCGTCGGACGAGGCGCCTTGGCGTATCCCGATTACGCGAAGGACACAATCGAAGCGGGGCAAATGATCAGGAAAAAGGTCTGTGTTGCGGTCAGCTACTGCACGGCGCTGATGCGCGCAAAAGCAAACCCGCTTGGGCAATTTCCTACCGGCTGCGTCCCACGTGATAAGATCTACGCCCCAATCTATAAGGAGGCGGAACAGACGCTCGCAAAGCGCGGATAGTGTTTTGCGCGAATTTCACCGATTTGTGGTCTATCCCGCGCCATTTGCTTGATCGCACATTTCTATTTTCGTAGGTTTTCGTTTGACTTCTCGAATCACACTATGATAGAATACCGATCGTTCCAGCGGCGTCTTCCGAAATCAGCGAGTCAGCCAAACACATGTTGTTCCCCATCGATTTGGGCGCCCTCACAACTCAATATTACGCATGATGTCTCACACATCACACATCGCGTATCTCCGCATCCCGATACCCCTGAAATCTGAGCAAGGAACTGATAATGGGTCAAATCAGCATTGTCTTAATCGCGGGGTTGGTTTTTCTCTTGTCCGCTGAACCGTCACCGGCGCGCGGGGAGATTAATCAACTGCTTACCCTCATGGTTACGGTGGCTGTGATGGTTTTACCGGCGATTCTTGTCTATTTTCTGGGTTCGTGCGCGGCGCGAACATTGCCGACCAATCCGAGCGACCGGGTCCGTCAATTATACCTGTTGAAGCGGGCGACGATTGTCTTTGAATGCCTTGTACTGATTGGTTATATCTGTGACATCTATCTGCTGAATTTGCCCGTGTTAATCCATCAGAAGTTGGGGTGGTTGGCTTTAACTTATACGCGCCAGATCCTCGCGATTATACCACTCATCGTGGGGATGATGCTGATTCGTCTTGCGTTCTATGAAATCGATCGAAAGGTGCAGAGGCATGATTGGAAACGGAGTGAATTTCTCAGCTTTCACCTCAAATTTCTGCTGTTTCCGCTGCTCCCCTTGTTTGCTTATATCGCTTTACTCGATCTCATCGAACACCTCCCCATGAGCGTGAAAGCGTTTTTTGCGGAGCGGATATACATCTCCGTGGCGCTGATGACGCTGCTGATTCTGTTCGTATACATCTACGCCCCTTTGCTGCTGAGTTTCATCTGGAGGACGGCGCCGCTGACTGATGCGAATTTGCGCGCCAGGCTGCATCGGTTAGCTCTGCGAGATCGCATTAAATACAAAAACATTGTCGTCTGGCAAACGAAATCGTTGGCCATTGCTAACGCGGCTGTGGCTGGGATTGCTCCGTGGTCTCGGCAGATTTTCCTGACGGACGCCCTGATCAAATACTTTCCCGACGATGAGATTGAAGCCATTGTGGCACACGAATTTGGGCATGTCCGTTACAGACACATGCTGACTTATCTCCTCTTTTCGCTGACCTATTTTCTCGGCTATTCCCTCTTTTACATCTACGTTGGACAGCCGATCGAGTCAATTCTCCCGCAATCCTCCATTTTGTCATCGCTGGGCGTGCTCGTCTTCTTTTTCATCTATTTTGTAATCTTGTTCCGGTACCTGTCGAGACGTTTTGAGCACCAGGCAGATCTCTATGCCGTTTCGCTTACGGGAAATCCGGAGGCATTCCAATCTGCCCTGAACCGTCTCGCATACCTCAACTATATCCCCCGATCGATCCGGCGGCTACTTGAGATTTTCCAAACCCATCCTTCGATTGACCGGCGAATCGAATGTATTGATCAGCTAAAGGCAGGCGATCCTTCTGCTTTGCGCTACCAGGACTACCTGCTTGAGGTTAAGTTACTTCTTGCCTCGTTACCGGTGCTGGTTGGCATTCTCTTTTTCAGTGACCTGTCAAAGCTGGGCTAACAGCCTTGACCGGATGGGCCCAATAAGGGGATTTTGAAATGGGACAGACAAGGGAGAAAGTGATTCTCCAGAACTATGGCGATATCCTTAAGGCAAAGGAAGGCTTAATTGCCGAAAATGAAATCAGAAGCATAGAGGTAGAAGCGATTGTCGATACAGGGGCAACATACCTGTGCCTGCCGCCGTCAGTCATCGAACAACTGGATCTCCTATATGCCCAGTCGACAAGTGTCAG
>JAPUIP010000805.1 GCA_027296925.1 Candidatus Poribacteria bacterium
CAACGGATCGCCCCGGTATCGCTCAGTATCTGCTGAACATGCTAGATCGGCAGCGCGAGGAGGATTACTTTGCCCCGCGCGTATTTCGCAGTGCCGCGCAGTGGGTACAGGACAACTATGAAAATCAGCCCTTCTTCCTCTGGGTCGATAGCTTCACGCCGCACGAATGCTGGCATCCGCCGATGCACTTCGCCGATCGCTATTTTAAGGCGGATGGCGTCAAGGATTATATCTATCCACAGATGGTGCAAAATTATAAGCAACTCACTGATGACGAGATCCGCCGTACGAAAGCGCTTTACTACGGCTACGTCACGTTTGTCGATAAGTGGATTGGCTACCTGCTGAACGTTATCACGGACTTGCGGCTATGGGATGACACGGTCATTCTCTTTGTCTCCGACCACGGCACCGAGTTGATGGACAAGACACAGTTCGGCAAAAGTCCGCATGCGATGCACCCGTACAACTTCCGCCTGAATTTTTGGCTACGCCATCCCGATACCGCCTATCATGGCAAAACGGTCGACGCTTACGTGCAGAATACCGATGTGCTGCCAACGATCCTCTCCCTCCTTGGCGTCGAGCATGAACCGACGGATGGCTATAATCTCCTGCCCGTGATGTCTGGTGAGCAGGAATCCCTGCGAGCTTACGTGATCACCGGCTGGGGGCCGATAGCCGCTGTCCGCACCCCAGAATGGAATCTGATCCTAAATACGATCGACCAGGATGCCAACCCACGCCTATTCCATACGATTAATGATCCGAAAGAGGAGAGCAATGTCGCTGCCGAACACCCGAATGTTGTTGGCGAATTGCAGGCGAAGCTTGAGGCGCTGATTGGGGATTCGCTGCCAACGACCTACGCCCATCAACCGACGACCAAGTATAACGCCGCATTTTATCAGTGGGCGCAGAGTAACCTGGCACGGTAGGGTGTGATACGCTCCAGCTAACGGGATAGGATTTGGGTTGACATCGGCGGAAACAAACTGTTATTATAAGCTGAATTTGAAAGCCGAGTTACGGACTGCTATACATGAAGAAAGCGAGAATACAGGGGCGATTTCGGAATCAACACATTGAATGAGGTGAGCGTTTTGAGAAAGGCTTGTTTGTTATTCCTAATCACCGCGTTCTGCTTGGCCGCGCTTCAAACAAACGCGCAGATCAAGTGGGACGCATCGAAATTCATGCCGTTATCGGAGATTAAGCCTGGGATGAGAGGAGAGGCGTATACTGTTTTCTCTGGAACAACCGTTGAAGCATTTGACTTTGAAGTCGTCAGTATTCAATATAATTTCCTGCCACAGTTGCATATTATATGGGTTAAGGGGATCGGCGAGAATTTTGAAGTGACAGGACCTGCCGGCGGCATGAGTGGGAGCCCGGCCTATATACCGAACCGAAAAGATGGACGGCTCATCGGTGCAGTTTCCTGGATGTACCTTGGACAGCGTGAACATGCCAACCTCGTTGGGTTTACGCCCATAGAGTTAATGATTGAAGTGACAAAGCGTGGCATGCGGCCAAACTTAAGCTATCGCGGTGGTAGTCTCTTTAACTTTGGTTCAGATACGGCTTGGAGCGGAACGGAAATGTTGCCCTTGGCCCCTGACGAAGTACAGACACGCGAAAGGAAGATGGAGCCTTTGCTCATGCACACTTCGGGGGACATTGGTTCAGCACGCCTTCCCATCCCTGTTGCCTTTTCAGGGATACCCGCTCAAGCGATGGGCATCCTCAAGCCATTGTTTGATAAGTACCATTTGAGTCCGATACAAGGATCTGGTGGGAGTTCACCTATCAAAAATGCGCCCATTGAGCCGGGGCAAATCGTTGGTATTGAATACGCTCGCGGCGATTTTACTGCCTTCGGATACGGAACCATGACCTATATCGATGACAATCAATTGATAGGCTTTGGGCACGCGATGTTCGGAGAAGGCAACGTCAATCTGCCAATTTCAGGCGGCTACGTTCACTTCATTGTGCCAAGTCTGAACCAATCATTCAAAGTCGCTTCCCCAACCAAACCGATTGGTACGCTCGTACAAGATCGGCAATCCGGGATTGCCGGCTTAATCGGCTCCCATCCGAGCTTTATTCCTGTTGATGCCAAAATTGAAACGATGGACGGACAGACCCACGCGATGCACTACGAGGTGATGCGCCATCGTAATTTCTCGGCGCTCGTCACCATGATTGGTGTTTGGAATCTGATCAACGGGATTGAGATTAGTAGCGGAGATCACTCTGTCAACATTGATTCAAAAATCTCGCTGAAAGATCAGCCAGATCTGGTATCGCAGGAAATTGTCCGTAGGAATGTATACTCATCCAGCGGTTCCCCGGGGCTTCAAGCGGCCCTATCCCTCTCTCCGTTATCCCGTCTGATTGGCAACGAATACGCGAAAGTCGATATCGAGAGCGTCGATATTAATATCAAGATAGAGGACAAACGCAAGACAGCGGTCATTGAGGGCATACGGATAAACAAAGACCGATACCGGCCCGGCGAAAAAATGGAGATCACGATCCGGATGCGTCCTTACCTCGAAGCGCCCATTATCCAAACCGGCTATATTACGATTCCCAATGATGCCCCGGAAGGCTTAACCACCATTCTAGTTATCAGCGCAGCCTCTTATGAAACCTGGCAGCAGACCCGCGCCCCCTTGAATTACCGTCCGACCAACGTCAATCAACTGATTAAACTCTTGCAACGCGAAGAAAATAACAGTGACATCATTCTAGAGCTCTTTGTGCCGAGAATCGGTATGACCATTCAGGGAGAGGAGTTTCCCGAACTGCCGGTATCGATGCTCTCCGTGATGAGTTCTCCCACTCAATCCGGCGAAGGCGGCTTTACCCGTGGCACCACCATGCACTTTGAAAAGGTCCCGACACCGTATGTGGTCTCCGGCGCCCAATTTTTGCGATTCAGAATTGACCGCAACGCGCCGTAAGCCCACACATAAGGAGGATATTTTTCGATGACGTTCCCCCGAGTTTTCTGTTTTTTCGGTTTCATTGCAATTTTCTCGTGGATTTATCCTTTACCAACGTCCGCCGTGACAACGTCCATCTGGGAGCAACGTCACCAAAAGGATTTCGATTCAGGTACGCCCAAAGGCGTTTCAATAACGAGCAAGGGAGAGATTACGTTGTCCCCCCAATTGGTGCCCTTTTTTACAGATACCCAGGAGATATATATCTGGTGTCTCGCTGAGGATTCCAAGGGGAACATTTATGCCGGCACAGGCAATGGGGGAAAAATCTACCGCATCACTCCCGATGGCCAGTCATCGCTCTTTTACGACTCGCCTGAAGTTTCAATCTTGAGCCTCGCCATCGATACAAATGATAACATCTATGCCGGCACCGCGCCGAGTGGGTTAATCTACAAGCTGACAGAGGAGGGCGTTCCGCCGACAACGATACTCAGTTCAGAAGAAAAATATGTCTGGGCGATGACGTTCGATGACACTGGAAACCTCTACGCGGCGACAGGAACAAATGGGAAGATTTACAAGATTACCGCTGATGGCGAAACCAACCTGCTCTTCGATTCCGAGGCAAGCAACATTTTATGTTTGCTCTACGCTCAAGAGAACTTGCATGCGGGTAGCGATGGCAAAGGGATTATCTATCGCATCACAACGGACGGAGCGGCTTCTGTGCTTTATCAGACGGGGCAAAGAGAGGTACATACGCTTGCCACGGATGCGCAAGGCGTCATCTACGCTGGTACCGTTACAACGGCGCCGCCGCAGCCGGGAAGCAGCGGGCCACCACCGAGTGCTCCCTCCCCGCCGGAGGGACGCTCTGCCGAGGAAAAGAAGTCCCATGTCTATCGGATTCAGCCAGATGGCGTTGTCTCCAGAATTTGGACGGCGCCCGATCCACTGATTCTGTCGATGGTAACCGCTCCTGACGGCCAACTCCTTGTCGGGACAGGGGACAGCGGAAAGGTCTACCGGGTCAACACAGATGGAGATTCCGTTTCACTTGGTAAATGCGACGCAGGCCAAATCCTTCGCATGCATCGCACAGCAAACACGAATAAGCTGCTGCTTTCCACAGGGAATGCCGGGAAGATCTTTGAATTGCAATCGGCGTATATCGCCGAAGGAACGCTTGAATCTCAGGCCAAAGATACGACGGTGATGTCGCGGTGGGGCAAGTTATCGTGGGAGGGTGCGACACCAGAAGGAACATCGATTACGTTTGCCACCCGAACCGGTAACACAGAGAAGCCGGACAGTACATGGAGCGATTGGGAGGAACTGACAGTTTCCGATGTCTCGCAAATTACAAGCCCGGACGCGCGGTATATTCAGTGGAGAGCAAAACTTGCGACCAGCGACCCATCAGCAACACCGGTGCTGAGAGAAGTCAATGTTGCCTCGGTGCAGGCCAATATTGAACCGCGATTTGATACAATCGGGATGCGGCGCGGGGATGCCCCAGATGGGCCGGGTGAATCCAAAGGCGGTGGTGGTCCAAAGGCAGCCCTACCTCCGTCCGGTTCAAGAGCGAGCGGAACGAAATATACCGTTGAGTGGAAAGTGCAGGATGCGAACAACGATACACTGCAATTCAACGTCTACTACAAAGGCATCGACGAGACGAATTGGAAACTTCTCAAAAAGGAACTGAATCAGACGAAGTACACCTGGGATACCACGTCGATGTCCGATGGCCGGTACACAATCAAAGTCGAAGCCACGGACAAACTCAGTAACCCGCCGGGGATGGCGAAGTCTACCGCGAAGATCAGTGATCCGTTTGATATTGACAACACTCAGCCGACGGTCAACGATATTACCGCGACGGCAAATGGGGAGGGAACTTATCAGATCTCCTGTGCGGCTGAGGACAGGTCGAGTTACATCCAGAAGGCGGTTTACAAAATCGACAGTGATGAACATTGGCAGGTCATTTTTCCCGGCGATGGCATTTTCGATTCCAAACGCGAGGACCTCCTCCTTCAGACAGGAGAACTGCCGCCCGGTGAACATACGATCACGATTCGAGTTACAGATTCAGCCGGGAACAAGGCGGTTGGGCGTAAGAATTTTTAGGCGCCTCGAACACCGGTAACAAGGCGTCCATGGCCGACCACTGTGAGCTGCGGACGCCTTCTCTTTTTGCGCTTGAAAAACGATGAATAATTCTTCAGTAGCAGAGCCGGCAATTCTGTATAGAAAAGTTCGCATTCCCGACGCCTTTATTTCCGAAGATTCAGATGGGCGGTGGGGTGGAGACATCCGCATCGGTGATCTCACGGGGGATGGGAATGTCGATTTCCTCGTCTACAAGTCGCTGGGCGGGATGAAGCCGTCCTTCCTCGGCGCATTTACAGGCGAGGGTGAGCCGATCTGGTCCGTCGGTGATAAAGACTTTACCGCAGCGGATGCCGATAGTACGGACACGCTTCGGACACACTCGCCGGATCGCCCCGGTCCCGTTGCAATCTACGACATCGATCAGGATGGCTGTTCGGAGGTGATCTGCTTCCTGATCGATTCTGACGTGAAACGCACGAGCAAATGGAATCTGGATGGAATCGATCTGGTCATCTTAGATGGAAAAACCGGTGAGATCAAGCAGAAAGCTGCCCCCGCCGAACTTCGCCGCTGCAACGCTTACGTCGATGATGAACTTCACATCTCCAACTATGCGCATCAACGCTTGATGCTCGCCAACTTTACCGGCACCCTGCAACCGCAGGACTTCGTGGTCAAACTCGGCAACGAAATCCTGGCTTTTGATCGTGAACTCCGGCTCTTGTGGCAGTACACGAATCGATGGTATCGTTATTCGCAGCATTCGGCTTATATCCCCGCTGTCGGCGATCTGGATGGGGATGGCAGGGATGAAGTCAATGGTGGGCATTTTGGGCTCGACCACGATGGCAGTGTGCTGTGGGAAAAATATCTCGGCGATAATATGGATGCGGTCCTGGTTGAGGAGTGGGATGGCGATGCGGGCAATGGGAAGGAGGCAATCCTGTCCGGTTGGGGACAAGTCCTCGATGGATGTGGGAACACCCTCCTCAAGCTCGGCGAAGCACTTGTGCCGCACGGGCAGGAGATCCGTTACGGCGATGTCAGATCCGATTCGCCGGGGGCTGAACTTGTCATCCGTTACAACGGGCATCATCCGGATCTGATGGTTGTCAGCAACGACGGTGAGGTGCTCAATCGATTCAAGGTCGATGATTCCCCCAACAACACCGGATTGGAAATCATTCGTTGGAACGGCGGGAACGCAGCCGACTTAATTTACAGTCCCGCTGCGCTCTATGATGGCTACGGGCGAAAAGTTGTGACGTTCCTAGATCTGCCGCCACCGACAGGTGGCAAGATGGGCTGGTATCACTGCTTTCCCGCGAATGTCTGCGGAGACGAACGCGAAGAGGTGATTCTATACGACCCGTGCAGCGATGCCGTCTACATCTATACCCCACCGCCTTTTGACCCCACCGCCTTTTGCGGCTATCGCCATACCCCTCGCCAGTACAATGCCCGGCTAATCGACTGATTCCAGCTTTAAGGAAAGGACGCACTTATGAGCTACCCTATCAGCGTTGCGATCCTCGGTATCGGCCAACGCGGACTTCAGCATTTGAGAGCACTCTGGAAGCTTCAAGGCGAAGGGCTGGTCAAAATTGTCGCATTGATCGACACGTTTGAAGACAACCTTGTGGAGGCGAAGATCCAGAAATATGTGGATGGATTTCAAATGGATGGCATCCACACCGCAGCGGATTTCAGCAAAACCATCGCCGAGCTGCCGTTGGACGCGATCTATTTCGCCATTCCGCCGGGGGTCCACAACGGCGAACTCATCGAAGCGGCGAATGCCGGCATCCATATCTTCGCTGAGAAGCCGATGAGCCTTTATATGAACGAAGCCCTTGAGATGGACCGCGTCATACGAGATAACGGCGTGATTTCGACGGTGGGCTTTCAACAGCGATATGATCGGCGTTACGAGGCAACTCACGATTTTCTCGCAGACAAGCAGATGGTGATGGTCACCATGCTCATGAACGGCGCCCTCGAAGCCCATTCGGTCAAGCATACGATAACGGAAACACTGGGAGGTCCCGCCAATCGTGTTTGGACGGCAAACTTCGAGTGGTCCGGATCGACCGTCGTGGAAGCGGGAATTCACCAAACGGATCTGATGCGGTATTGGTGCGGCGACATCGTGTGGGTCGAGGCGGATTACATCCACCGCGACCCGACGGACATCGTTGATGGCGGCGATAACCCGTATGCGTATACGGTCAAGTTCGGCTTTGAAAGTGGCTGCATCGCAAACCTCCTCCTGTCGCGTTTACGCAAAGTTTACTACAGCGATGGATATCAGAGCTTGCTGTGGACGCACGGACACTTGAAATTCGAGGGAAACGATGTGGTCGCCTACTACTACGATGGTCCCTATCCGCCGGCGCAAACACCGCAGCGAGAATCACTTCGCCATGTCCTGCCCCTGCCCTCCGGCGTTGACCCCACCGAACAGATCAGCCGCGCCTTCCTCCGCGCCATTGCAACGGGCAGTACCGATGGACTTCGCAGCACGTTTGCCAGTAGCATCAACAGCCTCGCCGCCGTACTTGGCGCGAACGCATCGGATCAGCTTGGCGGGAAACGCACCGACCTTAAGGATTTCCTCGTGGATGAGAAGTCCGATCGCTTTCGCCGAAAACCCGCTGATACCAATTTTGTCTGATTTTGTCGGAAGTGGTATGATAAGTCAGTTTCGCTAATTATTGAGGGAGTTAACATTTTTTTGGCGTTTTTTTTGCGGAACGCAGATTCACGCAGATACGCGCAGATCAGAACGGAAACCTCAATTTGACCAGAATCTGACGCAATGTCCGCGTGACAAGTGACCACGCTTGCGCCGTTTTGTCGCTGTCGTTTTTTCTGATCCTGTAAATCAGCGTTCATCTGCGTCCTGACGCTTTCGACAAGTTTCAATCAGTTCACTGCCAAAACTGACTGATTGTACAAGGCTTTGAATGTACTCACGCAACTCGCAACCCACAACTGGATAGGAGATGTTGATATGCCCCAAGACAAAGCGTACAAAGTTCGTGCGATTCCCTGTAGTCATAAGGCGTCCCAAGAGGAGGTTTACGAAAGGCTTAAGACGATTACCGGCCCGCTGACGCGCTCCTGGGAGAAGATCGAAAAAGCCCGTAAGATCGGTATCAAGGTCAACATGCAGATGCGTACCGATAATATCCGGCGCATCGGGGGACGGCGGCAGGAGTTAGTTGACGAGGATGTACTCTGTGCATCGCTGCGGCTGTTGCGAGAACGCACCGATGCACACATCTTCGTGATTGATACCAGTATGGTCCCGGCGGGTCAACGCCCTGGGTCGGATTTCAACATGGCCCCGATTTTCGAGGAATTCGGTATCCTCTATGTCGAAGCCGGCGACCCTCCTTTTGAGCGGTACAAGGTACCCGGTGGCGGAATGATGTTTTCCGAATATCAGCTTTCCGCCGCCCTCGGCGAAGCGGATGCCTTTGTGTCCATCGCCAAGATGAAAAACCACGCCTTTATGGGCATCACATTGTGTCTCAAAAACCTCTTTGGCTTACCGCCCATACCGCCCCACGGTCGTGCGCGGACATACTTTCACCATGTCATTCGACTTTCCTATGTACTACCCGACCTCGGTTTGATTACTCAGCCCTGCCTCAACATTATTGACGGTCTGACAGGGCAGGCGAGACGGGAGTGGGGTGGAGAGGGACGCATCTGCAATGCCCTCATTGCCGGCGACCACGTGATTGCCACTGACGCCTGTGGGACGTACCTGATGGGAACCGATCCGCGCCTCGATTGGCCGCATCCGCCCTACCGACGCGATCGCAGTCCCATCGTGGTGGCTGCGGAGCACGGTTTCGGTACGGTGAATCTGGAGGAGATCGACTTTGACATGGGAGGGCTACAGCCGCCCCTGGCGGAGTTTGATTCGGCGGAGATGGACCCGAATGAAAAGATTGCGAGCCTGCGTCAAACCGCATGTCAACAGGCCCTGTTTTATCAGGAGAATCGCGAGCAGTTGGTCGGACGTTATGCCGGTTCTTTCATCTATCTGCAGGATGGGGAAGTCGTCTGGAGCGGCGCCCAGCCGGAGAACGCAGGCGCCGTCCAACAGCTTAGTGGGGAGAGAAATGATCAGGCGGTGTGGCTCAAACTGGTCGATCCAGACGAGAAGGAAGGGGAACGCATGCGCGTGTACGAGCGACTTTTGGCGGCTTAAACTGCACACTGCGAATGGCCATAGGAAAGCTCATTCTTCACGGCCTGTTGTTTGGGAGTTGGCACGTAAAACAGGAAGAATCTCCAAGCGGCGATATACTGATCCTGCCTGCGGATGGGTTTGCCAAGAATCCCAATCTCAATCATTTCCATCACGGTTGGTCTCAAAGACAATCTTGCCACTCAGGGCAGGCGCCTGCCGCCCCACCACAGACAGCAGAAACAGTAGCAGTAGCGCCTTGGGGGGACAGACGCCTGCCACCCAGGACGCCGTTTTTGAGAGAAACATGGGGCGCCGCATGAAAAACCTCCT
>JAPUIP010000806.1 GCA_027296925.1 Candidatus Poribacteria bacterium
GGTAGTCACGACGAATATGACCGACTGATTAGATCCTAACAAGCCGTGCCGCAACTGAACTTTGGTCGATGGGAGGGAATGGTACATGCCGAACATTGTCCTGGTTGGTTTTATGGGAACAGGCAAAACGTCGGTTGGGCAGCAACTTGCTCAACGCCTGGAGATGTCACTGATTGATACAGACGATGTGATTGAGCAGGACAGTGGAATGCGCATCGCTGACATCTTCGATCGGGACGGCGAATCTTACTTCCGGGATTTGGAGAGCGCGGCCGTTCGCAAGGTATCCGGCTTAGACAACCATGTGATTTCAACCGGCGGAGGCGTTGTGCTTCGGGAGTCAAATCTGGAAACGCTCAAGCAGAATGGAGTTGTCTTCTGTTTGACGGCAACGCCAGAGGAGATCTGGGAGCATGTTGGGCATGGAACCCATCGCCCACTTCTACAGACTCCGCATCCGTTGGAGAAGATTCGACAGATGCTCGTGGATCGCGCACCATATTACGCGCGTGCCGATTACGAAATTCTCACCACAGACTTATCGATTGAAGCGGTCACGGATAACATTATAGAGGTCTTCCAGCATGCCATCCATTCGCGTTGAACTCGGCGAAAATAGCTATCCGATCATTGTCGATCAAGGGGTTCTCAATCAGCTTGGATCACTGCTCAAACCGAAGGCAAAATCCGAAAAGACGCTCATTGTTGTGGATGCCATTGTGAGCAAACACTACAGTAGGCCGGTGTTGGAGAGTTTATTGAGGGCTGGATTTGACTCACGAATTGTTGAAATTCCTGTGGGTGAGGAACATAAGTCGCTGGAGTGGTTTGCGAAACTGCACGATCAACTGATCGATCGCCGTATGGATCGGTCATCAACGCTGATCGCGCTTGGCGGTGGCGTCATCGGCGATCTCGCCGGCTTTGTCGCGGCGACGTACATGCGCGGCATCCCGTATGTGCAGGTGCCAACCACCTTGCTCGCTCAAGTCGATGCCAGCGTTGGCGGTAAAACGGCGATTAACCATCCGAAGGGTAAAAATCTCATCGGTGCCTTTCATCAACCGAAACTGGTGCTCATTGATGTGGCAACTTTGCAATCGTTGTCGCCGCGTGATATTCGATCCGGGCTTGCCGAAATTATCAAGCACGGCGTGATTATGGATGTCCCCTTGTTTGATCAGATCGAGGCCAATCTCGATGCCATACTCGACCTGGAAGGTTCAGTGCTGATCGACATTATCGCGAGGTCGTGTGCAGACAAGGTTAAAGTGGTGACTCAAGATGAAAAAGAGAGTGGGCTGCGCGAAATACTAAACTATGGACATACCTTCGGCCACGCGCTTGAAGCGTTAACTGATTATAATACCTACCGACACGGCGAAGCGGTCGCGATCGGCATGAACTGTGCCGCGCAGCTTTCCGTCAACTTGGGTATGCTAGATGCCGCGGACCGGAAACGGCAAAAGAATCTCCTGCAACGTGCGGGACTCCCCGTGCACTTTCCTTCAGAGATTCAGCCTGAACAGCTCATTGAGACGATGTATCTCGACAAAAAAGCGAGGGGCGGAAGGTTACGGCTTATTCTAGCCAAACGGATTGGCGGAGTCATGATCCGCAACGATGTGGATGACACAACCATTGCCGAAGCAATCGCACAGTGCATGAAAGATTAACGGCTTTTGGTGGGAGGGCTTGATAAAATGAACATCCTACTGATTCACGGACCGAACCTCCAACTCTTAGGTAAGCGGCAACCCGAAATCTACGGGCGCCAGACGTTAGCAGACATCAATTCACATCTGCGCGAAATCGCTTCGCAACGCGACGTTGAACTCAAGGTACTCCAATCCAACCACGAAGGCGAAATCGTCACCGCGATCGGAGACAACATTGATTGGGCACACGGCATCCTCATCAATCCCGCGGCTTACACGCACACCAGCGTTGCGATTCGAGATGCCTTGTCCGCTGTCAATCTCCCCGTCATTGAGATCCACCTTTCCAATATTTATGCGCGCGAGCCCTTCCGTCATCACTCCTACGTCTCTCCTGTTGCAGTGGGCATCATCGGTGGTTTTGGCGCGTATAGCTATGACCTTGCACTGGATGCGATGGTTCATATTTTGAGGGAGAAGACTTAATCGAACATTCGTCAGAATTGTCCTCGACACGCACATCTGGGTTGAGTGGGTGCACAGCGATGAGCGACTTACCAACACACAAGCAGAGATTATGGAAACACCAATCGATGCCTCCGTCGAATTGCCCGTTCCCTCATCAGTTGTGATCAAAAACGCTTCGATTATTGGGTACGTACAGACTTCCAGAACCATGCGAATTATAGGCGCAACGAGCATTAATTTGTAAAACTTCCCAATTTCCAAAACCTGATCCGACTCAGTATGAGTCATCAGAAAATGATAAGATTCAAGGAGAATTCTATGGCAGCACTCAATGATCTCCGGAACGGTTTAGTCGTCAGACTGAATGACGCCATTTATACCATCGTGGATTGTCAACATGTCAAGCCTGGCAAAGGTGGGGCCTTCGCTCGCACCAAGCTCAAACGGGTTACCGATGGCTCGGTGATTGACCGGACGTTCCGCTCAAATGACACCGTCGAAACCGTTCGGCTCGAAGAACGCGAAATGCAGTACATGTACAGTGATGGCGATCTACTCCATTTTATGGACAGCGAGACATTCGATCAACAAGCCCTATCGGAAGATCTCGTTGGAGATGCGATGCAGTTCCTCAAAGAGGGGGACAACATCAAAGTCAAAGTCGACGGGAATACCCCTATAACGGTTGAATTGCCGACATTTGTTCAACTCAAAATTGTCGAGACAGACCCTGGCGTGCGCGGCGATACCGCCAGTGGCGGCTCAAAGCCAGCGACGTTGGAAACCGGTGGGGTTGTTCAGGTTCCCTTATTTGTAAAAAACGGTTCAACCATCAAAGTGGATACCCGTACAGGAACGTACGTAGAGAGGGTTTAGCCCATGCCCGAAGACACAACCCCAACCGCCATTGATCTGCTCCAGCAAGTTTGTGACATCATGGAGGACCGGGAGCTGGCGGAGGTTTACCTGCACGAAGGCGAGGTCACCTTGAGGGTTCGACGGGACAATGAGCCCGTCCGCGAATCGTACCCCAATCGCCCTAACGGGACCGCCGGCACCGCAACAGAGCAGACGCCTTCGCTCCTCGCACAACTGCCACAGAAGATTGGGGAACTCATTCGATCGCCAATGCCGGGGACGTTTTATCGGTCACCCTCGCCAGAGGAACCTCACTATGTGGAGGTCGGCAGCGTTGTCACCGAAACCGATACATTGTGCTTGATTGAAGCGATGAAAATCTTTAACACCGTCGAAGCCGGCTTTCCCTGCGAAATTATCGAGATGCTCGTTGAAAATGGCACTGCCGTTGAGTTTGATCAGCCGCTGTTTCGTGTGAAGCGTGCGTAATAAACCGAAGTGATGTGTGACTTGAACGGAATCAACGTGTATGTTTAAGAAAATCTTAATTGCAAACCGCGGCGAAATTGCGGTACGGATCATCCGTGCCTGCCGGGATATGAACATCGCAACGGTTGCTGTCTATTCGACCGCCGACCGAGACTCTCTGCACGTCAAGTATGCAGATGAGTGTTACTGCATCGGTCCGCCCACTCCGACCGAAAGTTACCTGAAACACTCGAATATCATTACGGTTGCCGAACTGACAAATGCGGATGCTATCCACCCGGGTGCCGGGTTTTTGGCGGAGGATGCACAATTTGCTGAGATCTGTCAAGCTCACCAAATTACCTTCATCGGCCCCACCGTCGAAAACGTGAGAACAATGGGAGATAAGGCGGAAGCGAAGGAAACGATGGCAAAGGCTGGACTCAAACTCGTGCCCGGTAGTCGCAGCAGCCGTCACGGTCTTCGGCGAAGTCTGAGGCGAGGCGTGATTGAAAATGTTGAGGAGGCGGTCGAACTCGCGGAGAAGATTGGCTATCCGGTTGGTATTAAGGCGGTAGCCGGTGGCGGTGGCCGGGGTATAAGACTTGCCCACAATAGCATGAGTCTGGTGAATCTCTTCTACACTGCGAAAGCAGAAGCCAAATCTGCGTTTGGCAACGCCGAGGTGTATGTTGAAAAGTGGATCGAGAATGCCCGCCACATTGAGGTACAGGTCCTGGGGGATAATCACGGAAACGTCATCCATCTCGGCGAACGGGAGTGCTCCATTCAGCGGAAACGCCAGAAATTGGTTGAGGAAACACCTTCCCCGTCGCTGCCTCCAAAGGTGAGCGGTGAAATTTGCAGGTCCGCCGCCAAAGCTGCAAAAGCAATCGGCTTTAGGAACGCCGGCACCATTGAGTTCGTTGTGGATGCGGAGGACAACTTTTACTTTCTTGAGATGAACACGCGCATCCAAGTGGAGCACACTATCACTGAAATGGTCACGGGAATCGATCTACTCAAAGCACAGATCTGTTTAGCAGCAGGCGAAGAGCTCGGATACAGCCAGTCGGACGTTCAAGTGAACGGGCATGCGATCGAGTGTCGCATCAACGCAGAAGACCCCGCGAACAGTTTCAAGCCTTCTCCCGGCAAGGTCGATGCCTATCTACCGCCGGGGGGGATCGGTATACGGGTGGACAGCTACATCTACCCCGGCTATGTTGTGCCGCCTTATTACGATTCGTTGGTCGCGAAGCTGATCGCACACGGCAGAGACAGAGCGGAAGCAATCGCTCGTGTCAAACGTGCTTTAAGGGAGTTTACGATTGAAGGAATTCAGACGACGCTGCCGCTCCATGAGAAGATTATGAATGATGAACGTTTTGTCAATCGACAGATTTTTACAAACTTTTTGGATTCAGATTAAATCGAATCCATGCGCTTTGAGACAAAGTCCGAAATCCAGATTTTATGTATGCCTGCTTCCATTGACGTTGTTTTCACACCAGACCTCCTGCCCTTTTCAGACCCCACCGACAAAACCGTTGTTGTCGCCGATATTCTGCGCGCCACCACGACCATCACGTGCGCCGTGGCAAACGGTGCAACCGGTATCGCGCCTGTCCTGACTCCCGCTGATGCATTTCGCGTCGCAACGAATCAACCCGGCATCCTGATTGGTGGTGAGCGTCATGGGAAAAAGGTTGACGGTTTCGATCTCGGGAATTCGCCGCGTGAGTATGCCGAAGCGGTCGTTTCCGGCAAGCGGATTGTTATGACAACGACAAACGGAACGCGCACCCTAAAAGCGTGCCGTTCTGCAAAAAGCATTCTCGTCGGGTCATTCCTTAATCTTCAAGCCGTGATCAGCGAAATTGCGCAAGTCGAAGGGGATGTAGTCTTTGCATGCGCCGGACGCGAAGGTGGCTTCTGTATGGAGGACACCGTTTTCGCGGGCGCATGTGTGGCGGCGCTAAAGCGTGCTCAACTGACAGATGCCGCCCAAGCCGCAAGAATCCTCTATCTGGAGCATCGCGACGAACTGCGCGGCATGTTGACAAATTCCTACCACGGTCAATACCTCGCTAGCATTGGATTGGCGGCAGATGTCGAGTTCTGCGCCCAGATGAATCTCGTTGACGTTGTGCCCCGCCAGATTGATGGGTGGATTGTTGCGTGATGTTCAGAAACGCAATGTGCACCACTATGAACTCATCGTTCACTCGTTTGGGGCTCGCAAGAGGGGAAAGTGGAACATATTCAGTAGTCCGCAACAGTACACGATCTGTCATCTTGAGCCAAGCGAAAGATCTCACTATTTCTGGATGAGGGAGATTCTTCACTTCGTTCAGAATGACATCTTGCGAACTACTGATATTGGATGTTTTTGTGGACCTCGATGTGAGAATCGAAATGGTAAAATCAAATCACCAAAACACCATGCCGAACTTGACGTTTTGCGAGTTGAATTAAACTCGCAGGATTGGACAAAAGTCACAAACGTAGCGCAAAAGAAAACCCCGCCAAAAAAACGAGGTGAATTGTGGAAAGTGAGACGTTTTCCCCTTCAGTAGCTAACACTTTTGCGAATTGAGTCATCCGGGCGAAGAAACCAGGAAAGCGCCAAATGTAAAACTCACGAAAAGCAAAGTCTTTCTATCACTGGGTTTTGGAAAGAAGTCTGACATTTGCGCCACTATGTCAGATTTTTGAGGCACAAAAAAAAGCACTGGCTAGAATCCTTCAATCCTTGCCAGTGCTTCATTCATTTGTTGTCAGAGTTCTCCTTATGCGGCTCGCTTCCGGCGTCGCCAGCCGTAGACGACCACGCCGAGAGCGCTGATTCCGAACAAGATGAGGGTGGAAGGTTCAGGGGTTGAATAAGAATCGATCACCACCTGGTGAAGCAGCGTGTTGGTTGGTACAAAAATTTCGACAAATTCCCAATCGGGATTGGGGAATATCAGCCAATCCTCATAAAAGTAACCAGTTGCGAACGGGTTGGCCGGAATGTCAAGTACGTGGTTGAGGGGCCCCACAGTGATTGCACCAAGAGGGTCAAAGGCGACTATATCATCGATGGTAGGCGCAGCACCAGAAAAGGTTACTTGAATCCGCATTTCCTTAACCGGTAACGGGTCAATGAAGTTTGGCTGGAAGAACGAAAAGACGTCGCCGCCGACGACGGGGATGATTTCTAAATCAGGAACGCCGGGGCCGGAACCAGCGTCATGGTCCGATAAAGGGTAGATCCCGGGGAAGACATCAAAGTCGTCCAGCCCCAGGTCTCCCGCCCCTGGCGTGAATTCTTCCCAGAAAGCAACGGTAGTGTTGGGTCAGTCGGCATAAGGTGGCGCATTGAGGTCATCCGCCTTTGTTTGCGCTGGGATGAACACCATGATTGCGGCGATTGTCATCAACGCAACCAGTAAACGGGCGCTAAGTTTGT
>JAPUIP010000807.1 GCA_027296925.1 Candidatus Poribacteria bacterium
CTTTTTCAGTTATCGGGACAGATTCCTGACGGGTTGGACATGAAAGCCTGTCGTGTGTAGGTCGGGTATGGCAAAGCCTACCCGACACCAGAACGTCGGGTAGTGCTGCGCACATACCCGATGCTTCGGCAAGCTCAGCACAGGCTCTACATAAGTGAAAAAATCGTATTACTGAATTTATTCGTCACCGGTTCCCTCTCTGAGCGAGGCGGCACCTTTGCCGGCAATGCGACCATAAGCCAAGCCAAGGCTCAATCCGCCGGTATAGCCGCGTGTGTAGATGCCCCCAACATCGGCGCCCGCGGCGTATAGCCCCTCAATCGGTGCGCCAACCGTATCAACGATCTCAGCGCGCGCATTTACCCGCACACCGCCGTAGGTAAACGTCGCGCCAGGCAGCATGCGGAGGGCGTAAAATGGCGGCGTTGTGATTGGATCTAGACCGCCAGATTTAGGCACTGCAAGCGAGGATGCATCTCCCGAAGCACAGGCGGCATTGTAGGCAGTTAACGTCTCAAGCGCGCGATCGCGGCGGACATTCCAGCGCGATGCCATTGCCTCCACGAGGGTTTCAAGCGTCATTGCTTCCAGCACCTCGCCCCCAGCCTGGCGAATATGCTCAATTCTGTCGATAGGCGAGTCGGCGCTAGACCATGGCGAACCTCGCTTGCGTCGGATCGGCTCATCGAAAATCAGCACGATGGTCGCCTCTGGCTGATGAATTGCCGCGTGGACAGTGACCTCATCCCCCAGGAATTCGTCGTCGAATCGATCGCCGTTGAGATTCACGAAAATGGCGTACTCGCTGAAGTCAGGCTTGACATGCACGAAGTTGTGCAAACCGGTCTCCGCCGGGGGCGCCGGCACCATGTGGCCATAGAAGCGACTGAATGGGCCGGAAGTGGCGGCACCTACATCCAGCGCCGCTTTCAATCCATCGCCGGTGCTATAGGGGTTGCTACGCACGATGATGCGGTCAGCCCAACGACCAAAATAACGCGAACGCATCTCATCACTGGCTTGGAACCCGCCGGTAGCGAGGACGACGGCACGAGCAGAGATCTCCACGAATCCTTTCGGCCCGAGTGCCAACACACCATTCACGCGTCCGCGGCCGTTCTGGCGTAATCGATGCAATCGAGTACCGGCGAGGATTGTGCCACGACCTTCGGTAATTCGTGCAGCCAGATGGTCTATCGCGGTACGCGCGTCTGGGATGAGTTGGTAGACACGGCGAGTGAATTTAAAAGGCGGCAGGTTCTTCAGTTCCTTCATTTCCACGCCCTGTCGATGTAACCAGTCAACGCCTTCAAAAAAGTTGTCAATCAGCGCCTTTCCGAGGGCCGGATCGCCGCCCGGTTGCACGCTAAGCCACGCCTCCAGATTTTCGGCACACCACACGGTCCCGCCGGAAACCGCGGCCGAGCCGCCGATTGTGGGTGCCTTCTCGATTACGATGACTTGGGCGCCGGCCTCTTGCGCGCTCAAGGCAGCGGTGAGTCCGCCCATCCCCGATCCGGCGATGACGATATCCGCGTCTGTGCTTTCAACCTCATCCAATTTCTCAGGTTGGACCATTGTTTCTTCCCTTTTTCATTTCGCCGAGGAATCAGTTATCTTTCTCAAACTCAGGTTCAAAAAGAGAGGGAAAGAAATTTCCCGGATTTGCCGGTTCTCCAAAGAGGATCTTCTGGCGAGGTGTCAACTCAACAGTTTTCGGGAGTTTGACACGTTTGTTGGACCACGCCACCTGTGATTGACAATACTTATACAGCAGCGAACGTCGCTGGTGCTTCCCCCGCCAAGCGGCGGTGCCGTGCGTCAGCGCTTCGGTAAAGAGCACAACAGATCCGGCCCTGACTTCTGGGATGACGGCACATGGAGCCTTTTCCGGGGTCTCCAAGATCTCCTTCGGTATCTTGAAATTGCTCTTATGACTGCCGGGAATGCAGATGAAGCCGCCGGATTGAGGTCCGGTATCCGTCAGGTTCCACGCAACCACCGTAAACCCGTTGTGTATCCTACCATCGCGAACGTGGTAATACTCCCCCGGGGAATAGGGGGTATTTCCCCCGTGCAGACCAAGTGCCGTTGTCCCCTCGCGCATGTATATGCCGTAGATGCGATCCAACCGAAAACACTCTCCTAACATAAAGCGAAGAATTGGCATGATGCGCGGGTGATCCAGTAGACCGCAAAACGGCTTGCCCCACTCAAGAAATCCCGGCCCTTCAGGGCCAGCGCCAGCGGCACTGCCAAATCGTCGGATTAAACCCGCTTCCAACCCCGGCTGCGGCAGGTTTTGCGCATCGATTAAGCGGTTCAGTGTGACGACTTCATCGGAACTCAAGACGTCTTCGAGAACCATGTAACCTTGAAGGTCGAACAGATACTGCTGCGTTTCTAACTCACTCACGATGTTCTCCTTGATTCAGATTGAAGGATCCGAACCGAGCGTTTATCTCACAAGTCAATGGAGGGCCGACTTTCCGTTACGACAACATTGACAGACCACCAGGAACTGAGGCTCCATGCAGGAACACACCATTTTTTCCCCGCTCCCAGCTCCGACTTTATTGTCCGAACCCCCAATTAGGCAAATGTTACCACTTTTGGAACAGATAGCAACTTGGGTTAATTACAGGCTAATCAGCAAGCTTCCCCCTTCATCTACATGGACGTTTACCCAGGGTTCGAGCCAGATGGTCGTGTCCGGCTGTTCGATGACAGCGGGACCGGAGAAATCGGTGCCCCAGGGGAGACGGGAACGCTCGTAAATCGGACAGTCCATCCATTAGAGTCTAAAATCCGAAGGGCGCATCCCCTTCTTATAATCCCCAAAACCGAAGAACGTCGGATGATACTCGCCGACACAATCGACCACACTCTTGTCAGGAATTTGGTCTTCGATGCCCATACACCAATAACAGCCATTGACCAACAGCCGACGCAGTCCTTCGCTCTCAAGGTCAACCGACGCCCCCATCGTTGTACAGAAGACACGCGACGTGTTGCCGGCTTCGCCCGTGTAGGTCTTGATCCAGGCCAACGGCATTGTGGAGGTATGTGGTTTTGCTTCATCGGTCGGCTCCATCCCGACAAGGACCTGGCCGTTGAGAAGCACTTGCGCATCACCCGTAAGTTCGTTAATCCCATAAACGTCAGTAGGCCCCCAGACGTCCTCGACGCCTTTTAGGATGGGATGAGTGTTCATCTGTTCGTTAATAATCCCGCGCGTGCTCTCGTGACCGTGGTGACCGTGGTGGGATATCCATGTCTCTCCCAACACTTGGCGCCCGTACCCACCGGGGAACGCCTCGCTGTTGAAACTGTATTTGGCATAGGGACTGTCTTGATTCCGGTCGTACCTGAAAGCGTGTGTTGCCGTCCTCAAGCCCATGATCGGTTTTCCCGCATTGGTGTAATCCACGATGTATTTCATCTGTTCGTCCGGCAGTTCACGGAAGCGGGTGAAAAGCACCAGCATGTCCGCGGTCTGGAGATGGTGAAGTCCGGGAACATTCGTCTGGTTCTCGGGGTCGATTGTCCCGGTTTCTGGATCTATGGCGAAAAGTACGGTGCCTTTGAATCCATGATGGACGGCGAGAATCTTTGCCAACATTGGCAAGGCTTCTTCGGACCGGTATTCCTCGTCTCCGCTAATGAAAACAATGTGTTTGCCGTTGCCAGGCCCTTCTTTGCCCTGATATACCACATAGCGTTCGTCGTTCTCTTCTGGATCTCTCTTGTTCATAAAATTCTCCTGTGATTTGACCGAGCGCCGCTGCTGTCGGATTTGACATACGATAACATATTTCGCCGAACCAAATCAACTTTGGGTTCGCTTTTTGGGTTTGAAATCGGGAACCGAGCTCAGTTGCGTGGGGTTCGCGGATTTTATCGCTGCGTGCCTCACTTAGTGGTTCACTTCTCAAATTCGACGAGGGTTTTAACCAACGCCTTTGTGACGAACATCACAACCCTATACACACTTATGAAATCGACCACTTATACCGTTTTGAGTTTCAGATGAGCCTCTTCTCAAATCCCCGTCTAGCCGACCGCCTCAATCCCCCAAGAGTGCTTCGCACTCAACCCCCTCTGACTCCCCCTTTGTAAGGGGGTCGGGGGGATTTTATTGGCTGTTCTGTGGTTCTTTTATTTTTTACGAAATGACCTCATTGAAAACTACAAATGGTATTAGAACCAACCCACAGCGATTTTCTTCTCTTTCTCCCTATGGTGTTCACCCCTTATACCAATCATCTAAAAACACTCACCAAGCCGAAGAGCACGCCTGTCAGCCAGACCAAGCACCAGATGACCGTCCAGAGTTGCCCCCGTGCGATTAACGTCTTGTGTTGCGCAAGCAGATCGGTGTCGCCATCCAGTTTCCACTGCTTGGGAATCGCCATCAACAACGCGAAAAGCATCGAAAGACCGAACGCCGCGAGGGAGACCATGAGCAGTGCATCCATCGAGATGCCGGCTGCAGCCGCTTTGGTGTTGAGCTTCGCAAGGGTTGCCATGACACCGATGCCGCCGATCGAGGCTGTGAAGAGGAACCTGCCTAGTTCGTAGACCCGAGCCGGGGCGTTTTTGATCTCTTCTTTTGCCCAGATCCGCAGTCCATCTGCGGTATCTTCGCCGCGGATACGGATTTCGGAGTGAGATGCGGGTGAGTTAACCTTTGGCATCTGCGGGTTGTGGGTCGCATTCATTTTTGTAGTAGTGTTTCCCGCACTTCGGGCAGTACGCGGGTTTCCCGACATCGACGCGGTCGGCTTTTACGTCACCCCACGTCGGGGTCGGTCTGTCTTCAAAGAG
>JAPUIP010000808.1 GCA_027296925.1 Candidatus Poribacteria bacterium
ATCGAGGCGTTTTCGCAGGTGCAAGGTAATGCGTACCTTGTGTTTGCCGGCGATGGCGAATTACGACCGATCATGGAATCGTACGCCGCAGCTGCAGGACTGAATAGACGGACTCGGTTTCTTGGCAACATCCCGGATACCCGCCCACTCATCGCGGCCAGCAATGCGACGGTACTTGCCTCGACCGCCGTCGAGACCTTTTCCATGGCCATGCTGGAATCGATGGCGATGGGAGTACCGATGATCGCGCCGCGGATCGGTGGCCTGCCGGAAGCCATTATTGATGGTGACACCGGACTCGTGTTTGCCATTGGAGAATCATCGACCTTGGCTAGCTGCATGCGGTCTGTTGTGGAGAGACCGTCAGCGGCGGCGAGGATGGGAGCTTCGGCAGAGCTGAAAGTGACCCAATCCTTCACGCTCGAGAAGATGGTGCGGGGCAGCGAACGTGTATTTCAAGAGGTATTGTGCGCGATCAGTTGATCAGGGAACTTCACGCTTTAGATCGCGAACTCAAGTCTAGTAAGACCGGACTAGCGCACCGTCACGAGAGATACCCATATTTTTCAAGGTAGGCCTGTTCAACCTCTTGCAATATGCTTTGCTGGGATTCGGTTAGTTCAGTTCGCCATTTGAAATTGGCGCTTTTCGCCGGGTAACGCTCTACTCTGTGCGCAAAATCCGGTGTCCAGTCCAGCTCCGCAAACTGGATAACCTGGCGCATCGTATCAACCTTCGCTGCACAGAAATCTTCATAACGAATCTGTAAGAACTGAGATGCTGGCAGAGAATGGCTGGCTTTTTCCACTGCAGCCTGCATCATCACCCATTCGATTCCAGCCAAGGCGACGAAAGACCTCCCATTTGCCTCCCAAGCAGATTGTTGGTCAGGGGGCAGGGCATCCCAACGCCAGCGCATTGGGCCACGCCAGCCATCCCAGAACGGTACCGCCAGCATTGAATTTGCTACAGCTCGGCCGTCGCGTACCAAATGGACAAATTTGGCGTCTGGAAAGCACTCAGTCAGATATCCAATGCGCGGCCAACCGGTGATTTTCAACAGCAAACGTGACCGAGAGTGTGTAAGACTCTCAGCCAAGACATGCCTGAGAATCTTTTTCTCGCGCTCGGTCACGTCGGCGGCTACTAGGTCTCGAAATGGGCGGGGAAAGCCACGCGCATATTCTTGCCAGAACAAATAACTCTCGCTGGGACGGTATCGGCGTTCGAGCAGAAGCCCGATCAAAGGCAAATCAATAGCTTGCATCAACAAGCGATTAATCCGCGGTTTACGCGGGAAGCGATCACAAAGACCAGATAGCCACGCGACCCCTGGGTGCTGCGAAAGGAGTCTGTGCACGGCAGTAGAACCGCTGCGTCCGGTACCGATCAAGATGACGGGTTTAGTGACTTCTCTCATGTGATTGCCGCACCCTCCGATTGGTGTGGATTAAAGCTGCGAACAATCTATTCCGCGCATGCTCTTTTTACAATAGGTGTATCAGTTAAGAGGTCTAGTCTAGGATTACCGGGCGAAGCATCAAGAGACACTCACTTATCCCCAGTTTTCCCTCCACATTTCGAAAGCCAGAAGGAACCAGAGGGGGTCTGCCAGGGATGCGTTCCCGGCGAAAAAATCTCTGACGACTTGACTGACCAGTCGTGAGTCCATGATGCCTGCGTTCCGTATGCGCTCCGGCGACAGAAAGTCCTCTACCAGTTCGCTCATGTCACCCTTGAGCCATTCGTGTCTGGGGATGGAGAAACCCTTCTTTGGCCGGTCTACGAACTCACGGGGAACATATCGGTACAGAATGCTCTTGAGCAGGTGCTTTGGTCCCAACGGGCCCCGCCGCAAGTGCGGTGGAAGGCGGAATGCGAATTCTGCCAGGCGATGATCCAACATTGGTTCTCGTCCCTCGATGCTAACCGCCATAGTAGTTCGGTCTACCTTGGTGAGGATGTCGCCGGGTAAGTAGTGATGGTAGTCCCGGAGGCTGATCTGGACTGCGGCGTCACCAGGGTACGAGATGGTGCTCGCTTCAGGCCGATCATAGCTGCCGAGCAAGTGAATGATCTGATTTGGATACCAATGGGACATGCTAGCGTCAATCAGCCCGGCAGGCGTTGGATTCCTGAACATCATTTCCAATCGGTTAAGCTTGCGATCAAGGGCGCCCCGTGTCGCCGCAGGGACGAAGAATCCCGGCAGCAGCGCGCTAATGAGCTTGGGTGAAAGAAGGTTCAGGCCCGCTCGTGATCCACGCTGCACCCAGTTCGGGATTCTGTCCAGCCGCTTCAGCCTCTGCAGCACGCTCGCATAAGCGTTGTAGCCGCTGAACAGTTCGTCGCCGCCGTCGGCGGAAAGAACGACCTTGACCTCCTGGCTTGCGAGTCGTGAAACGAGCAACGTCGGGATACTGGACGAATCCGCGAATGGTTCATCGAACAAGTTGCCCCAGTCTCGCGCAATTTCGAGCGCCTCACGTTGCTCGAGAATGTACTCGGTGTGATCGGTGCCGCAATGTTCTGCCACTTTGCGGGCCCACTGGGACTCATCGTGACTCTCTTCGGCGAATCCTATAGTAAACGTTCGAATCGTCTGATCGTGGTGTTTTGCGAGCATCGCGGTAACTAGCGAGGAATCGACGCCTCCCGACAGATAAACACCGACTGGCACGTCCGATATCATGCGATACTGAAAAGCGTCGATGAGCAATGCCTCAAGCTCTGCCTCGATGTCCCGGTCGCTGCCCTTGAGTGGTTTGTCCAGAGCGTCAAGTACCGACCAGTATGGTTCGACGACCGGCTCTCGGCCCGGCTTGAATCTCAGCCGGTGGCCGGGGCGCAGCTTGTGGACACCCTTGTAAATACTGCGATCGTCTGGGACATACCCGTATGGGAGGAATTCGCCAAGCGACTGCCGATCAATCTCAGGTGTCCAGTGCCGGAAGGCCCGAATGGCTTTAAGTTCGGAACCGAAGCACAAATTGCTTCCGTCCCAGCCGAAATATAGGGGTTTTACACCGACCCGGTCCCGGATGAGTTCCAGCGTCTGCTCCTGTTCGTCCCAAAGTGCAATCGCGAACATACCGATGAAACGCTTGACAGCGTCAGATCCCCATTCCCTAAATGCGTGGAGCATGACTTCTGTGTCACCGCTGCCTGTGAACGAGTGTCCCGCGGACTCGAGTTCTTTCCGAATTTCGGCAAAGTTGTAAATTTCTCCATTGAAGACGATGATGTGACGCCCGTCCGCGGAAACCATCGGCTGGTGACCGAGGGGGGAAAGATCAAGAATGGATAACCGGGTGTGACCAAGAGCAAGACCGGAGTTATTCATCCAGATGCCGCTATCGTCAGGGCCCCGGTGTCGCAGGGATGCAACGGCATTTTCAAGGTCACCTCGGAGGCAATCCTTGCCATAATTCTTCGCCCAGATGCCGACGATTCCGCACATACAGATGATTACCAGGAAGGAGAGTGTGAAACAGCTTGAACGCTGAGGA
>JAPUIP010000809.1 GCA_027296925.1 Candidatus Poribacteria bacterium
TGAGGGGCAAGCTTCCTTTCAGTCGCTCGGGATACCCTCAGCCGGGTAATTTATCCCGAACTTTGAGGGACAAGTTTCCATGACGGGCATTTCATTTTCCCTTCAGTCACTGCTTGCTGCGCCCAATTTTGAGTCCATGGCATGGAATAGCATCGTAGTAGGGGTGCTGCCTCGATAAAGTCAGGGTGTTCAATTAAACGCCCTACTGCGCTCATTTTGTGAGGCAAGCGGGACAAAATCAGATGCAGACTTTCAACTAGACTATTTCATCGCGAAATGAAAAAAGAGATGTCGGCGCGTCAACTTGCCCTGGACTGCCTCATGCAACTCGAAGCACCCAACACGGCCATCGCCCCGGTGATGGATCAAGCGGTTCAACGCAGCGATCTCAGTCCGGCGGATCGGGGGTTGCTCAACGAACTGGTCTACGGCGTCATTCGGTGGCGGAAGCAGCTGGACTGGACCCTCTGGCATTTCATTGATCATCGCTTTCGGCTAGATCGGCGCATCCGCAACCTATTGCGGTTAGGTGCGTATCAACTCCTGCACTTAGACAAGATACCGCCACACGCCGCAATCTACGAGGCAGTCGAGCTCGCAAAGCCCAAAAGGAGAACTGTCAGGTTCATCAATGCGGTGTTGCGTGCAGTGCAGCGTGAAGCCGCCAGGCTTCAGTATCCATCTCTGGAATCGCATCCAGAGCGGCATATCGCGTTCACCCTCTCTTACCCCCTGTGGCTGGTAAAGCGTTGGATTGCGCAGCACGGTGTTTCGTGGACGCTGGAATTTTGTCGAGCGAGCAACCAGATTGCCGGGCTATCCATCCGCGTCAACACCTTGAAAACCGATCGGGATGCTCTGATTCAATCGCTGACAGATGATGGAGTATCGGTCAAAGATAGCCAGATCGCGCCAGAGGGTCTACTGCTGGTGGATTCTCCACCCCTTGAGTCGTTACCGGCTTACGGCGATGGCTGGTTTTATGTACAGGATGAAAGCGCGATGTTGGCAACGCATCTGCTCCGTCCACAACCGGGAGAGAAGATTGTCGATCTCTGTGCCGCTCCCGGCGGGAAAACCACCCATATCGCGCAACTGATGGGCGACACGGGCCAGATTATCGCCGTGGATGTCTCTCAGGACAAGGTGCAGCGAATTGCGGAAAACTGCCAACGGCTCGGCATAACAAACGTCCAAACGTGCATCGCGGATGCGGCAGATGCTGCGCTTGGATTCGTCGCTGATGCGGATGGCGTCCTCATCGACGTACCATGTTCCGGGCTGGGGACACTGCGGCGTCACCCAGATATATGTTGGAAAAAGACCCCCGAACAGATCGATGCGCTGGCGCAGTTGCAGTTGTGTATTCTGCAAAATGCGGCGCGAAAAATCAAGCCAGGAACTGTTCTGGTTTATAGCACATGCAGCACTGAGGCCGAAGAGAACCAGAAAGTTGTGCATCGCTTCCTCGAAAACCATCCGTACTTTATCGTCGAAAACGCCGGGGACTTTCTACCGTTTGTACCGACTCATGCCATTACCCCCGAAGGTTTTCTCCAAACCTTTCCGCATCAACACGGGGTTGATGGCGTTTTCGCGGCGCGACTCAAAGCAAAGGAACTGTAAGGCAATGAAAACCAAGTCTGTCAAAATGCCAAGCCGAGCGGAGGCACTTGCGCTCGCGGAAGGGTATAGTATCGAGCGCATTTTTGAGCGCATTGCCGTGACTTTGGACGGGGGTTTGCCATCAGGAGACCGTTGGCATCGGCTCTTGTTAGCGCAGATGGCAGGGCCGCAAGCGGGTATCCGTCCCGCCTTCATTGACGATAAACTCTCTCAGCGTGTGGAGGAATACATGAAGTTCCGACATCGTTTTCGCTATACGTATGGCGGCGACCTGCTCTGGGAGAAACTCCAGCCACTGGCAGAGGGCGTAGAAGAGGTGTTCAGGCAGCTACGCGCACAGTTAGCGCAATTCAATCAGCAGATCTCCTGAAATCTTTTGAAAGGATCAGATGAATGAAAGCAGACCAAATTCAAGTCGTTGAACCCCACAAGGCAGAGCTAACGGCGTCTGATTTTGAAGACGAGGTCTCCCACGACCATGAAGTCATCGTTGAAACAGAAGTGACGTTGATCAGTCCGGGAACGGAGCTCGCATACTACACGAACAAAAATCCCCAGGGCGCCAATCGCTATCCTGGTGGATTGGGATATGCAAATGTGGGACGGGTTGTTGCCGTGGGTGATGCTGTCGAAACGCTCCAACCGGGAGATCGCGTTTTCAGTCACACCGGACACGCCTCAATGACCCGCTTCGATACCCGGCAGCGTGTGCATCTGAAATTGCCGGCGGAAATCTCGTCGGAAGCAGCGGTATTTATCCGCATGGCAACTGTCAGCATGACGACGCTACGCGTCTGCCGCGCAAAACCGGGGGATTATCTTGCGGTCTTTGGGCTGGGGCTTGTCGGCAACCTCGCGTCACAGATTTTCCAGGCCTCCGGTTTGAATGTCACCGGATTTGACCCAAGCGAGGGGCGTCGGGAAATTGCGAGCCGTTGTGGACTGCAGCATCTTCTGACAGTACCGATTGAAGACGCGGAGGCCGTTATCAATCGGTACACAGACGGCAGGGGATTTCATCTGCTCATCGATGCAGCCGGGCGTCCCGAAGCGTTTTGCGAAGCGGTCAAGGTCGCTCGGCAAGGGGCGGAGATCTTCCTTATCGCGCTCAATTGGTCTAAGGAAACCAGCGTCCTCGCCACAGAACTCCTGCAACCGATCTTTCACAAATACCTCACCGTTCGCAGTGGTTGGGAGTGGCAGATTCCGCTGTTTGACGCGGGTGTCCATACGCCGCACACGATGATACAAAACTCCCAACATGCGCTCGATCTGATCCAATCCAAACGAATCAATGTGACGGGCCTGATTACTGACCAAATGTCAGCGGAGGAAGCGCAGACAGCCTATCAAGGGCTTTTGAATCAACCGGATGCGCACCTGGGAGTTGTCTTAGACTGGACGGCACTGTAAATTTCTGACTCGTTCCTGTAAATTTACAAAGCGCTATGAGAATGAGCAGCTATATCCCCCCCTTTCAGCTTGCAAAAACTTCAAGGTGTGTGCTACTATTTCCACGCGATTTGACCTGAACGGTTTCAATCGTGCACCAAAGAAATCAAGAGACGACGCGCCTGCTTCTGCCGGTTGGATGTTGGGTGGAGATCCGTAGCGCTTCACCAGGACGCACCTTAATATTTTGGGTTGATACTGAATCGATTATCTGTTACCATTCTAGAAGTTTGACTTTATACTGGCGAAAACACATTCTAAAGTAAGCTTTTAATCGTCCCATATGTTCAAGTAATCATTGCCCATTCTTGAACCTCGCGTATCCAATCAGCTTCGCGGTATCATCATTCACAGCACGGGACTTGGCAGGAGAAAGGGAACGGTCTCTTGGATTGTTGATGAAAAGGAGAAATGCTTATGGATGCCCAGAGGTTAGCTGCACCCATTACAACCTTGAATCCCAGTCGTCCTTATTGTGTAGAGGTTGGCACGTCGGTTGCCGATGCGATCGACGCCATGCAAGAGGGACGATTCGGATGTATGTTGGTCCTCGACCAACAACAGCTTGTCGGCATCATTACCGAGCGCGATCTGTCCGCACATATCATGGGATTGCGCTTGAATCCAGCCGATGTGAGTGTGGATGACATCATGACCGCATCGCCGGAGTCGCTAAGCCCAGGAGATCCGATTGCGTTTGCGCTGAACCTCATGCACCTGGGCCGATACCGTCATATCCCTTTACTCGATGCTGAAAATGGACATCCCGTCGGTATTGTCTCAAGCAAGGATATTTTCAACCATTTGGTTGCGTTTTTGGGAACGAGTCAGGAGGAATGACACATGATTTATGAACAGGTTGTTGAAGAAGAAATGGCTATCATGGAGGCGGAACTCGATGAACCATCGAAAGCCTTGAGCCGACACGAAACCCAGGTTCCTCTCAGTTCCTTGATGCATCCGCCGCTTATGGTTGAGATGGGAAAAAGCACTCAAGAAGCAACCGATCTAATGATCGCCAATGATGTCGGCGCTGTGCTTGTGGTCTCCGACAGGGTTCTCAAAGGAATCTTCGGTGAGCGGGATGTGCTATTAAAAATCCTGAACAAACCGGTGGGCGATTTGACACAGATTCCGGTCGACCGCTTTATGAAGGAAAATCCGCAAACCTCACATGTTGATGATACCCTCGATTCAGCGATATTACACATGGCGCGGGGCGGCTATCGTCACATTCCCATTGTTGACGATCAAAACAGACCGGTTGGGCTCGTGTCTATTCGCCATATTATCTCCCATCTGGTCGAACATTTCCCCCAAGAAGTGTTAACGCTGCCGCCGAAACCGATTCGTGAGGCGATGAAAGCCCGTGAAGGCGCCTAGCGGTCCCGATTCATAAACATACCACGGACGGCTAGAATGAAGTACGGAAAATCGAACATCATACCGATCAATCTGAGAACCGATTAGATCCGTGTGATTTTCAAAATCTGTATATGTCTTCGATTATAACAGAAAGAAGGATAGATGGAATGACAAAGCAAGTGCAGACCATCAAGGAGGTTACAATTCTGTTCGCCGGCGACTCCGGTGATGGTTCGCAGACAATCGGGACGGTAGTGACGGATGCTTCTGCGATTGCAGGAAATGACGTTTCCACGCTTCCAGATTATCCCGCCGAGATTCGCGCGCCTGCAGGGTCGTTGGCGGGCATATCCGGGTTTCAACTGCGTCTTTCCAGCCACGCGATTCATACCCCCGGTGATACCTGCGATGTGCTCGTCGTCATGAATCCAGCCGCACTGAAGGTCAATATTGATCGACTCAAACCCAACGGTATTCTCATTGTCAATACCGATAATTTTGCACGGCGGAATCTCAGGTTGGCTGGATATGAGCGGAATCCCCTCGAAGATGGATCGTTGCCGCGGTTTCAAGTTTTTCCTGTTGAATTAACCCGGCTGACGAGAAGTGCGCTGGAAGACACCGGACTCAGTCAGCGTGAAATGGATCGGTGTAAGAATTTCTTTGCGCTTGGGATGGTGTGCTGGCTATATAATCGCCCGGTGGATTATACGATACGATGGATTAAGGAAAAATACGCTCGAAGACCGCAGTATGTTGAGGCGAATACCCTCGCTTTCAAGGGAGGCATCGCGTACTGCGACATGACAGAGCAGTTTGCGACCTCCTATGAAGTCAAGCCCGCAAAATTTCCGCCGGGGACGTATCGCAATATCGAAGGGAATATGGCGACGGCGCTGGGATTGGTTGCCGCCTCTCAAAAATCTGGACTCACGCTAGTTTACGGCAGTTATCCGATCACGCCGGCGAGTAATATTCTTCACGAGCTCGCAAAGTACAGGAATTTCGGCGTTATCACTATGCAGATGGAAGACGAAATCGCTTCCGTTGGCGTCGCAATCGGCGCCGCATTTAGTGGGGCACTGGGGGTGACCGGCAGCAGTGGACCTGGGATTGCCCTCAAAGCAGAAGCCATCAATCTCGCGGTGATGGTAGAACTGCCGCTCGTGATCTGCAGCATCCAGAGAGTGGGGCCTTCGACGGGAATGCCAACGAAAACGGAGCAGGCGGACCTGCTGCAAATGCTTTACGGTCGCAATGGCGAATCCCCTCTTCCTGTGATTGCCGCCTCTCGTCCCTCGGATTGTTTTGAGACTGTCTATGAAGCCTGCCAAATCGCTGTCAAATACATGACGCCTGTGATTTTCATGTCAGATCTCTACATCGCGTTTGGCGCAGAACCGTGGCGAATTCCAAAGGTATCAGACTTGCCTCCGATTCCGGTGACTTTCCGGACAGATTCCGAAGGATTCCATCCATATCTGCGGGATGAGAAGACGCTTGGGCGTCCCTGGGCGGTGCCCGGTACGCCGGGCTTAGAACATCGGATTGGCGGTCTAGAAAAAGAAAATATCACTGGGCATGTCAGTTATGATCCGGAAAATCATGAAGGGATGATTCGACTCCGAGCCGAAAAAGTGGCTCGTATTGCGGATGACATTCCGCCCACCGAAATCCTTGGTGAGTCTGAAGGCGAGCTCCTTGTGCTGGGTTGGGGCGGTACCTATGGCGCAATCCGAACCGCCGTCGAGCATAAACTGGAGGAAGGTGCATCGGTATCGCATGTTCATCTGCGCTATCTTAATCCGCTTCCAAAAGATTTGGGCGATATTCTCAAGCGGTTTGGCAAAGTGCTCATCCCTGAGCTGAACCTGGGGCAATTGCTACAACTGGTTCGAGCACGATATCTGCTAGAAGCCATTGGTCTGAATAAGGTCCAGGGACAGCCGTTTCATGTGTTTGAAATTGAATCTAAAATTGATGAATTACTAAAGAGGTAATGTATGAAAAAGAGAACCTCGACCTCAATACCGGGAGCCGTCCCCACGCTCACCAAAAAGGACTTTGAATCCGATCAGGATGTCCGATGGTGTCCAGGATGCGGTGATTACTCGATTCTCGCCCAAACCCAGCGGATTCTACCGGAACTCGGCATTCCGAAGGAAAATTTTGTCTTTATCTCTGGAATTGGCTGTTCGAGTCGGTTTCCGTATTATCTGAACACCTACGGCTTCCATACCATTCACGGCCGGGCGCCGACCATTGCCGCAGGGGTAAAGGCTGCCCATCCTGAGCTTTCGGTATGGGTAATTACCGGCGATGGGGATGCGCTGTCGATCGGGGGAAACCATTTCATTCACCTGATGCGACGCAACCCCGACATCAATGTGCTTCTGTTTAACAATCGCATCTATGGACTGACGAAGGGACAGTACTCCCCAACCTCCGAGCAAGGCAAGCGGACCTCCTCCTCGCCGATGGGGTCTATTGACAATCCTTTTAATCCAATCAGCCTTGCATTGGCTGCAGGGGCGACATTTGTTGCTCGCTCGCTCGACAGAGACCCGGAACATCTGCGAGGCGTAATCAAGGCTGCGTTTGAACATAAGGGAACTTCGTTCATTGAAATCTATCAGAACTGCAATGTGTATAATGATGGCACGTTCTTCACCTACACTGAAAAGGCAACAAAAGCTGAGAACACGGTATTTCTTGAGCATAGCGAGCCGCTGATCTTTGGAAAGGAGCGCGATAAAGGGATTCGATTGAACGGCTTTCGACCTGAGGTGGTTTCCCTGACGAGTGGCCAATACAGTCTCGATGATCTCATTATCCACGACCAATATATTGAAGATTCAACGTTGGCGCACTTTCTCAGCCGTATGACAGAAGCCCCAGGTATTCCGCATCCGATTGGTATATTCCGAAGCGTCGAACACCCGTGCTATGAAGATTTGATGGTGGAACAGATTAACACCGCTAAACAGCAGATGGGCGATGGCGATTTGGAAGCGTTACTCCATTCAGAGGATGCGTGGGTTGTTGAGTAATATGAGGCATCAGGTATTGGGGATTATACCATTTGTAGTTTTCAATGAGCCCATTTCGTCAGAAATAAAAGAACCACAGAACAGCCAATAAAATCCCCCCGACCCCCTTTACGAAAGAGGGAGAAAGCAAGAGAAGACATCTGGAGTATTACCTATACTCCAGATCCCCCTTTTCCAAAGGGGGATTTGAGAATAGGCTCATCTGAAACTCAAAACGGTATTAGAGATCACCAACACCTGATACCTGATGCCTAGTTCCACGGTTGTGTTGTTTTCCTT
>JAPUIP010000081.1 GCA_027296925.1 Candidatus Poribacteria bacterium
TATTCACCTGGTGGGCAGCGAAGGGAGTCTTCTGGACAACCGCATCTATTCGGCGAAACTGAAGGGAATGGATAAGAGCAAGTGGAGCACGCTCGAAACCTCGCTGATCGATTCCGGAGACGTGAGCGACCACCCGTATGAGCCGCAGTTTCAGGCGTTCATCGACAGCCTCGGGAAAGGTGAACCGATGCCCTTGACCGACTTCGACACCGCATTTGAGTCGCATCGCGTGGTGTTTGCCGCAGACCTCTCGGCAGTGGAGGGCAGGCCAGTCAAGCTGTCCGAGTTGGACTGATGGCTGATCTCATTCCCAACGGAGCAGATCATGAATGCGTTCATCAAATTCAACAAGGGCGTGATGAAAACGCCTATTCCGGTGCGACTGTGGCTGATGCTGCTGGTCGTCGTCAATTTGGTCATACCACTCTTTTTTCTCAATCGGCTGGAAGCGCAAGTCGTCGCAGTCACGTTTATGATTAGTGTGACACTGATGATGGTGTTGACCGGCCTTGCAGGCTTTACTCGGCTATTGGGGTTGGGGCATGTACTGTGGTTACCGCTGCTCTACTTCCTCTGGACACGGCTCGGTCAGCACCCGGCGGACGACTTCTTCGGCGTCTGGGTCCGGGTGCTGATGGCGCTCAACGCCGTGTCGTTGGTCATGGACGCGGTGGATGTCATCCGCTATGTCGCCGGCGATCGGGCGGAGATGGTTGAAGGCTTATAAGGAGGTCTGAAGGCCGGTGTCCCATTCACCGGGTAACGGATAGCCCAATTTGGGCAACGCTTCATCAATACGGAGGTGAGATTTTGAGTGCCTTGACATCATTTGGTTATGAACTGGATACGAGCCCCGAAAAGTTCGGCGAACTCAGAGAGTCGAACGACATTCTGGACGATGCCGAAGCGTTACGCCAAAGAATGGTTGCGGATGGCTATCTCTTTCTGCGCGACGTGCTTGATAAGAAAGTCGTTATGGCAGCGCGACGCGAGATCTTGGAAAGGCTCGCTTCCATTCGCGAAATCGACACAGCCAACTATCCCTTAATCGAAGGCATCGCCTCCGGTCAATCTGAAAGACGGCGGGTTGACATCAAGCCGTTCAACGAAGACCTCCGTACAGGGGAAGCCATCCGTGCATTGGTGCATCGTGGTAAGGTGATTCAATTCTACGAAAAGTTCCTTGCCGGTGATGTCCGGTCATTTGATTATATCTGGATTCGCACGGTAAAGGTCGGTGGTGCGACAGGCTCCCATTACGACTGGGTGTACATGGGGCGCGGCACCCGGAACCTCTACACAAGCTGGATTCCTATCGGTGACGTGCCGAAAATCGAGGGGGCACTCCTAATTTTGGAGAATTCTCATAAGCTAGAAGAATTGAAAAACACTTATGGGGCGATGGACGTCGATCGCGACGTCGATGGACCTTATGCCGGTGGGTGGTTCGGTCGAAACCCGTTAGCAGTGCAGGAGCAACTTGGAGGCAGATGGCTCACGGCGGATTTCAATGCCGGCGATCTGCTTGTGTTTACGATGCACACCCTGCACTGTTCGCTTGACAACTGTTCACCAGCCAATCGCATCCGCATTACGTCGGATACGCGCTATCAGTTGGCGTCTGAGCCGGTTGACGAACGGTGGATGGGAGACACCCCAATCGCGCATAGCGGAAGAAGAACGCCGACACGTCAGACGTGATGCATGATTTGCGTCGGATTGCAGCATCACGTCTAATACTGGATTCGGCTTGCTGTTTCCCATTTGAAGCGTTTGATAAGCCCCCTCTGTATCTCTCCCAAAGTTGGGGGAGACAGAGAGGGGGCGCAAAGGCGGTATCAAAATGGGAAATTTCAATCCTAAATCGGTATAACACGATACGAACGGAGGTGGCAACGATGCCAGCAAATCTCCCTCCCGAATACTACAAACTGAAGCATCAACTGGAAGCGTCAGGAACGGATGATGAGCGACTCCAGCTCTTAGAGGAGATGCTACGGATAGCCCCGAAGCACAAGGGGACGGAAAAGGTCCGGGCGGACCTCCGGACGCGCGTCGCCAAAATACGGAAGGGGGCAGGAAAAAAACAGGCGAAGAAGGGGCGCAGTTATCATGTCCCGAAACAAGGCGCGGGACAGATTGTGCTGATCGGTACTCCGAATGTCGGCAAATCGCAGATTGTTGCCAGCTTTACAAATGCCAAACCTCCAGTTTCACCGACACCGTATACGACCCATGAGCCTGTCGTGGGTATGCTGAGTTACGAGAATATTCAATTCCAGTTGATTGACACGCCGCCAATCACAGCGGACTTTGTCCAGCCCTGGGTATTCGATCTTGTTAGGAATGCTGATTTGGTCATGCTCGTCGTCAGTCTCGCCAGCGATGAAGTGCTGGATCAGGTCGACATTGTGAAATCGAAGCTGACCGAAGCAAAGATTCAGATTGCAGGCGTGGAGTGCACGTCGGCGGATGCTGATGAACCATTCAGTGCGCCCTTCACCAAAACCGTCTGGATCACCGCCAATCAGATGGACGACCCCGGGGCGGTGGATCGATTGGAAATTTTGCAGGAGTTCTATGCCGATGAGTTCCAAATCTATCCGCTTTCGGCCACCAACGGCCAAGGACTGGATCGGTTGCAGAAAGCAGTCTATACGCAGTTAGAGATCTTGCGTGTTTACACAAAATCCCCCGGCAAACCCGTTGACTACGAGGACCCGATTGTTCTCCTGATTGGTAGCACGGTGATCGATGCGGCAACGGCATTGCACAAGGATTTTGCTGAGAACTTTAAGTTTGCCCGGATCTGGGGGCCCAACTGGCATGACGGGCAACCCGTCAGTCGTGATGACGTTGTCCACGACGGGGATATTCTAGAGTTTCATGTGTAATCGATGGAGGAGAATACCGATGCAGGGCTCGAAGACCTTAATCACCGCCGAAGAGTTTTATGAGATCGCCCCGAAGCTGGAACGTTGCGAGTTGGTGAGAGGAGAAATCATAGAGATGTCACCACCGGGATTGGTACACGGAAAGATTACAATGAAGGTTGGCGCGCGTCTATTCAATTATGTTGAAGCGAACCAACTCGGCGAAGTTCTTGCCGCTGAGACCGGGTTCATCGTCGAACGCGCAACGGATGACTATTCCCGCGATACGGTCCGGGGCCCCGATGTCGCTTACATCAGTCAAGAGCGAATCCCTGAAGAAGGGCTCGATGATGCATGGGGGGATTTTGCCCCTGATTTGGTGGTTGAAGTGGTGTCGAAAAACGATCGTGAGAAACAGGTTTTAGTAAAAGTCGGAGAATATCTGGACGCGGGTGTTCGGCTCGTATGGGTTGTTCGTCCCCAGAATCAGACGGTAACAATCTATCGTCCAAATGGTGACGTCGAATTGCTCCATGCGGCTGATACCCTTACCGGAGAAGATGTGGTGCCGGGGTTTAGTTACCTCGTTTCCGAGATTTTTGATTAAAACTGTGACGTAGTTTGACTTTGGTAAATTAAAAAGAGCTCACCGGCGGATCCACTGGTGGCTTGCCCCCCGGCCCCCCAATGCTGGGGGCGGAATCGCGCAACGCCCCCAGAATTGGGGGCCGGGGGGCGAAGTTACCAAAGTCAAGGTAGACATCGACCTGAATAAGGACCCCAGCTATGAGCCGGTGGGTGCCGTGTAAATGACCTTTGAAGAAAAGATGTCACCCAAAAAAATATCGCAATTCCGCAAGAACCTGTTGAAC
>JAPUIP010000810.1 GCA_027296925.1 Candidatus Poribacteria bacterium
AGTGAGGCGATTCGCCAAGCGTTGGGGCAATAGCGAAATCCCAATTCATCGGGGATAGGCTCCGTGAAGGATCTCGGGTTCAGAGAGATTCTTTCCTTCGGCAAGCTCCCCTCGAAGCTCGGCACAGGCGCGACAGGCAGGACAGGCTTGCAGGCTCCTCAGAATGACAAATGTAGGAGTTAAATCACCATTCCTAAATGGGACAGAACGAAAATCGTGATTTATGAAGATGTCACCAACTTCGTAGAGATCTTCAGGCGCCGCCGTACAAACTGAGATATGAAGTCGATGCTCATGTTGAGCAGCGCCGTGATGAGGATGAGCAGAACCACCTTATCGATCTGATCGTCGGAAATTGCGCTGTCGGTGTAGAACCCCAACGTGTAGATGCCAAGGATTCCGAGGATGGCCGACTCCCGCATTATGATTTCCCAGCGGTAAAACAGAAAAGCGAGGAATTGCCCGTAGACGCGTGGAAGGATCTCATACAAATACCGGTCAATTCGTCTCCGAGGCGCATCGAGCCGCAGTAGAATCAGGTCTGCGTTGTTGCTGCTCAGGAAGGCGAGGATGGCGCCATTATGCAAGAGAATCGCCCAAACCGCCGGCAGCATGGACGGTCCCCAGAGTTGTACAAAGATATACGCCAGGATGTACTCCGGCGTGGTGCGGATGACGATCAGGAGGTAGTGCGAAATCCAATTGGTCAGCTTTCCCATGAAATGCCGGCAGGCGAGCGGAAAGCTCAGTAAGGCGAACAGTCCGGTGCCCACGAGCACAATCTGCGTGAGCACGACCGTGTTCCGTACGCCCTCCCAAGCTTCTTCGACAAAGTTCGCTTTGGCCCATTGCAGGGCGGATACCCAGGCAAACGACACCGCGCGGGTGCCATCCAGTACTCCCTCCCGACGCATCGGCCACGGCAGAATTTCGTATGTGAAGAAACGAACGACGTTTTCCCACGACAGCGTAATTTCCATGGATAGCAATATGAACGCCGCCGCAATATAGAATGGCATCAGCCGGGGTCTGAGCCAATACCTGAGCGAGGCAATCAGGAGATAGAAGGCATAGAGCAGGGCGGCAGCCTCTGAGTACATGCCTTCGCGAAATGCAGTCTCAAGATGAAATCCGAGCGTCGGGAGCCCGATAAATCCGAGAATGGCGCTGGAGCGGAGGGCACATTCGAAGCGGTAGCCGGTATAATGTTTGGCATCGGCGCAAATGACGGGAAGGATGCCGTAGACGAAACGGCTCAGACCGGTGGAGGATTTCGGAACACCTTCTAGCGGACGGTGATCCGACTCCTGGACAATCTCTGTATACACCTTAGCGAAGATGCCCGCATAGGGAATCGCGATGGCGAGCACCCCACAGATCGCGTTGAGTCCAACCACAGGCAAGAAAATAAATGCCCAGAAAATCTCGTGGATGGCGCGGATAAAAGCGCAGAACAATCGTACAGGGGTGAAGCGGAAGCCAAAGGCCAGCCCAATGCCGAGTACCACGCCAAGAAAAATACCGCAGAGCGCGAAGACCACTGTGTTGAGCAGCGCCGACTTCAAATCCCAAACAGTGGGGAGATCTGGAGTGACCGCTCCCCAAGCCATACGGCTCAACTCTGTCCAGGGATGCAGCGTGGAGATTTCGAGGTCAGCCATCAGCAAGGCGATCAACGCAATGGCAGCGAGAAAAAGACTGGTTCTTAGCATGGGGCGGAGAGAAACTATCGGCCGTGGGTTGGAACTACCGAAAAGATTCGAACCTTACATCGACTCATTCTGATACAGTTCCTTGAGCATCGTTAATGTCACCTTCTCGGCGGGTAGATCGAATTGGACCTCCCCGTTACTGAGCCCAATAATTCGCTTGGCAAACTTCAGCGCGAATTCCACCGCGTGCAGCGACACTATGACAGTTTCCGCATTCTGCATAATCAGCTCCATCACTGTGCCCGCCTGATGCGGATCCACCGACGATATCGGTTCGTCCGCCAGAAGGATGCCCTCCCCGCGGTACATCGCCCGGGCAACCGCGACCCGCTGCTGCTGCCCTCCAGATAGTGCGCCCACCTTTTCAAAGATTTTCTCCTCCATCCTCAGCGCCTGCAGTATGGGCAAGATTTCCTCCACAATCCTCTTCTGTGGTTTAATCAAGTTGAGGAGATTATGAGCGGTGGAATGCCGGTCCAGGCGTCCGATGTAGACATTGTGAAAAGCGGAGAGTTGAGGCACCAGAGCATAGTGCTGATGCACGAACGCGGCTCGATCCGCGACGCGTTCGTAGAGCGCGCGTAGCAGTGTGGTTTTTCCGGCACCGCTGGGACCAATCAGCGCGACTTTCTCGCCCCTGCCGATTTGCAGGGTAATGTTTTTTAACGCAACGGTCTTTTGGTAGGCGACACTTTCGCCTTCTAGGCGGAACAGGGCTGCACCAGTAGATGAATTCATAACACAGGATAAAAATTATGGGAAGTAGTTTGAATTTGGTAAATTAAACGCTAATGACCTACGCTTATTGCCTGATAATTCCAACTTCGATGGCGGTGTCCAGGATAGGCTTGTACATGGCATTATCAGCAGCGATGAAGTTGGATCTGGGAAACGCGCTCAAGATCGCTGAATCCTTGATGCTGATGAGGGCCTGCTGCACCTTCTTGATGACCCCTTCACCATACGTTTTCTCCACACCTCTTGGCGCAAAAGGGATGACGCCTCCATATTCATGGTCACAAGTGAAGGGAATCGACACATACCATCGATAATCTGGTTAGAATCAAAGGTGGGATGGGGCGGCCAACGCTGATTGGAATATCTGTGACTGTTGTGGTACCGGTACACTGAAAATAGAATTCCTGTGCAACGTCTGCGCTATATACCCAGCTCAGGCATAAAAACAGCATGAGCCGGCAAAACCAGTGTTTCACCCGGCCTCCCCTTTCGGTAATGTTTCTGATCTCGTTCTCATCATCACGCTCTCAGATGGGCTTTTAACACAAATCCAACGACAGCTTTATTATACGAAAGCGTCAGCGTAATGTCAAACCGAAACAAGATGGATTTGTGTTGACTGTCGGGTGAAAACAGTGTAAAATCGCTTGAGGAAACTTTCCAAAGTCGGCAGTGAAAGCTGCCAAGATTTCAGTCAAAACCAAAGGATCATCCAATGATACTAGATCGGCTTGAGAATGCTTCGCGTTATTTTTCCCTCCACCCCGGCTTTGAAATGGGATTTGACTTTCTTAAACAGCATGACCTGGCGCAACTCAAAGTGGGCCAAAATGAGATCGCCGGTGAACGACTGTACGCGATGGCGGTCCGGGCTCAAGGGAAAGGAAAGAACGCGGCTATATTTGAAGCGCACCGAAAATATATTGACATCCAGTTTACCGTGTCCGGCTCAGACGATATCGGGTGGGAAAGTCGAGATGCCTGCGAACCGGATAACCAGGGCTACAACGCGGAATCGGATGTTCAACTGTATTCGAACTCGCCGGCGTTGTGGGTCACCGTTCCTCAAGGCTATTTTGCCATCTTCTTTCCCGAAGATGTACACGCCCCAATGGGCACCGATGAAGCGGTTGACAAAGTCGTCGTCAAAGTCGCTGTAGACTGGGACAACACCCAATAGGATATCCAGAGGGTGAACCAATCTTGAAGCGTATTTAGAACCTCGGATATCCCACCGTTACCAGCGCTTCAGTGACTTGACCGAATGGGCGTCCCCCAACCGTTAAATCCAGGCCGACCGGTTGACGGCGGCAACGCGCTCCGTCCGGTGGCGTAATCGCAATCTGGATTGCTTTCTGTTGGCGGGCTTCCAGTTCAATCTCAGCCGTCTGGCCTTCCCATCCCGCTGGCCCAACCAGCCGGATCGTCGCCTTCTGTGCCGAGGGAAAAGGATTGAGTATCCAGCCCTCAAACTCGGCGGTGCCACCTTCAGGGAGATGTAACTGGTACGGCTTGAGCTTTCCGCCTTGCGATTCCGCGCCGAAGTGAACGTCATCATCCCCTAATGCCATCAGTTGCTGGTGGACCTCGTCGAACGCATTTGCACCACGTTCGATGATCTCGTACCATTCGTCGCTGGTCTGATACGGCATGGTATGGCCGGTCAGAATCCATTCCGGCCGAAATCGACGCAGGTCTTCCAGCGTCCGCTTGTAGCAGCCGATATCCAGACCGTTTTTGTAGACGTGGTTCGTGAACAACCGCGCTCCGGGTTGAAAAGCCCTGCCATTTTCCGTGTGGAAGAAAATCTGATCGCCCGTATGCGCCACCCGCTTTCCGTCGATTTCCATGCAGACGAGCGTTGCGAAACGGGTGTGTCCGGACATCGGGTAAAGGGTAATCGGAATGTCCTCCCAGTCGATTGTCTCAGCATTGGGCAAATGACGATGAACCTTTATCGGTTCGTGCCACAGGCAGGGTCGATCATAGCGGCTGGGTCGCTCCAGTATGTCAGAGAAATGTGCGCCCGCCCAGACTTCCGTTCCAAATAACCGCTGAAGCAACGGAATCCCAGTCACGTGGTCGTCGTGGAAATGCGTAACCAGAACTGTATCTATCCGATCAACGCCAAAGTGTTTCTTGAGTCCTTTTAGCCCATGTAAAAAGGATCGCCGATTGGACAGATGCTGCTTACCCGGGGACAGATAGGCCGAACCGTTATAGCCGTAATCCAGCGACATGACCTTTCCGCTCTCGCTGATGACGAAATGCGTGCAGGCGCCGCCATATTTGGAACGGTAAAGATGGGGCAAGACCTCTTCGATGTCGTCTTCGTCCGGCTCGCTAAGTTGACCTGCAAAGCCAGGCTGGATGTCATCAATACGTTTCACATTCTCCTTAAATGCACCGATTGCTGCGACGGGGTCATCCATCGATTCGCCCAAACTGGGTAGCAGCATGTCTGGCTTAGCCTCAAGTAGTCGGGAACAACTGCGCCACAGGTTCACTGCCCCGGTCATGTCATTGTAGTTGTATTGAAGAGGAGCTAAGCGTCCGGTTCGGCCATGGCCGCAAATGACCTCCCCAACGAAAGCCAATCGGCGTCCGTTCAGCGTGACAAGGTAGCTGCTTGCGCCGTTTGTGACGCCGGGTGTAGGAATCACCTCCCATTCCAATCCCGCGATGTGCCGTGTTTCGTAATCCATCATCCACTCGGCGACAGGTATCGGCCGCACCGGCGAGAACCGATCCCAGCGATTATCATACGAGTTCCAGATCTGCCGTTCGCGGAAGTGCTGGTCGGGGTCCAGAAGATATTCTTGATCCCAGTAGGGACCGACTATCTTCGCGCCGGCTTGGTGCAGGCGAATTGCGCCGTCGGTGTGGTCCCTAAAGTGGTGGGTAAGCAGAACGGTCGCCGGGCCGTTCTGAACGATTTCTTCGAGATGCTCCGCGGCTAATCCCGTTCCCGCATTGATCAGGACCGTCCCCTCGGGGCCCTGAACCGCATAGACGTGGCAACTGTCTCGAAACAGAAAAACGCTATCTTGAATCCTTTCCCAGCTCGATGTGTGCATTGTTTTGCCCTCTCTCATTATGGCAACTTGTATGGCTGACTCGCGCCGGCTAGAAACCAGCGGCGTGGCAGCTATGGTATCACAAAGTGAGACGGCCATCCATAAAAAAATTTGAGCGCGTAACATGCTGCCGCAATTGTGATTTTTGTTCGCCTTTCTCGCTGGAATTGTGATACTATGTCCATTATGTTAGCTATGGAGCAGTCATCATGGTCAGCCTCTCGGGCTACAAAATCACTGAAAGATTCATCTCCTCCTTCAAGAACGATGTGCAACAGACGATAGATCGAATCCGAGTCTTTAATTATCAGAAGCCCGTCAGATGACCGACGGCCAAAGGAATGAAACCCTTTGAAGGATTATTCCTATTTTCTTATACCTATACTGATTCTCCTGACCCTCCACGCGGCCCCACTATATGGCCAAACTGAGGGTTCATGGGAAATGCTTGAAAGCATGCATTTTCAGATCTACTACCAACCCGGTGAACCGCTTACACAGGAAATTGCCGCGATTGCCGGAGACTTTTACCCTCGCCTGGATCGCCTGATTCAAGGGGTGGAGATGGGCAAGATTGAGATCTGGATCTGTGAAACACAGGAACAGTTCCAGGCCGCTGTACATGCGCCCATCCAGGATTGGGCCATCGGTTGTGCGTTCCCACTCAGCCGTCGCATTATGATTCAGAACCCACGTGTGATTGTCGATCGACAGTTTCAGTTGGCACAAGTCCTCCGCCACGAGATTGTGCACGTCGCTTTTGGGCAACGCACGAAGGCGACAATCGGAGACATTCCTTTATGGTTTGTCGAGGGGATTGCCATCTACCTTTCCGGCGAGTGGACGCCTCACCGCCACAAGGTCCTATTTAAGCACATTTTGTCGAACTCGATCATTCCACTTGCTGAACTGACGGAGCGGTTTCCGCCGCCGGAAGAGCGGGCTCAACTGGCGTATGCGGAAAGCTTGAATGCGGTTGCGTGGTTGGTGGAAATTGCAGGCGTCGAAAAGTTGTGGGAGATTATTGATCTGCTTGGAGAGGGAAGCGATCTGAAGGCGGCTTACGAAAGAGCGATTGGATGGAACCTGACAGCATTTGACGCGGAGTGGCGAGCATCGCTCTCCCAGCGTTATCATTGGGCAGCGATCTTCTCCAGTTCTTACCTCTTTTGGGGGGGTCTGGCGTTGCTGTTCGTCCTCGTCTATCTACGATGCTGGCAACGGGCGCGACGAAAACTCGCAGCGCTTGAGCAGGAAGAATCGCAAGTCGATGCGTTTTTCAGAACGGAGGGATAAGTTTCCGGAGTTAATCCGGCAACGGCGCGAGTTTGAGTGGTTTTTCGACCAACTCAACGGGCGCCTGACAGCAGACACAATCTCCCGGCGCGACGGTGCGGATGGCGCAAGTTTCGCAATAGTAGTAGAGTTCATGGACGATGCCGTTATGGACGGATTGAAGGCTGATCGCTTCAAGAATCTGTGTTTTGGGAAAGGTCCGTCCTTTGATGATTAGCTCTTTTTCCTGCAAGCGTTTATCGATGAACAATGCCTCTGAGAGATTGGTGCGGAGTAGCGTGTAAAATGCTTCGTTTGTCGCCTTAAAGCCGTATAGGTGCTCGTGATTTGCCGGCACATCCGCATGATACAATTTGTGCATCTCCTCTGGGAGGCAGACGATTCTTCCACGAAGGCGAATCTCTTGAGCAGCCGGAGAGTTTAGCGGCTCATTCGTCTCGGCATTTTGACGGTGTGTATTGGCTACGCCGATCACTGCAAGCGTCAAAATCAGCCCACTCACCCAGTAGATCAAGCGATTCACAGCAGTTCGACTCATTGTGCACGTGTCCTTATGATTGACAACCCAAATTATCTGATTGGAGAAAAAATGAAAATCGATTGGATGTACGCGAGGAAAGGCTGAACGTCTTGTCGCAAAGTGCAAGAGGTTCTTGACGCAAACAACATTCAGGTCGAAAGCCGCACGGACGCTCGCAAGAAGAAACTGGATCCAGCCGCCGTATGGACGCGCGTTCAGAATGCACGGCGCCTTCGTGTCGCCAAAATTAGTTAAACTCCTGCGCCCCTCATTTTCTTCATTCCACCAGCCAGATCTGACTTAGGTAATCGCATCCGTTCCGTATGAACTTCCTCGGTGAATTTCTAATGCGATAATTTTTGCTTGACCAATCAGCCATTTTTTCATATAATTTTCCTTATTAGTAATGGTAATCTTTACTGATAACAGAGGTTGCTCGACTATGTGTGCTAAACCTGTTGAAGATTTAAGCAAAGAACTGAAGCAAGAAGGGTATCGATTGACGCGGCAACGTCAGATTATCCTTGAAGAGCTATGCAAATTGAAATCTCACCCAAGCGCGAAGGAGGTCTACAACGGCGTTAGAGTGCGACTTCCGACCGTGAGTTTAGGGACCGTGTATCGGAGTTTAGGGGTTCTTGCCGATAGCGGTGTGCAGTTCGCACATGGAGTGAGGTTTGCGACCTGACCTTCGGCAAAGATCCGCGGACCTATGACATGGCGGCCCGAATTCTTAACGAAGAGGTAGAACACGAAGCTTGGTTCATCGAACTGCTCAGTATGGAAC
>JAPUIP010000811.1 GCA_027296925.1 Candidatus Poribacteria bacterium
ACGATAACATTGCAGACCATGTGATGGGATATATTCTGATGTTTGCGCGCGGATTCCACATCTACCTGCGTCGACAACTGGAGCGAAAATGGGAAAAGAGTATCCCCATCATCCATCTCGCAGATCAGACGCTCGGCGTGATCGGGCTTGGCGGGATTGGGACGGCGGTGGCAAAACGCGGGGCTGCGGCGGAGATGCGTATCATCGCAACGAATGCGGTCGAAGTGGAAAAGCCTAATTTTGTTGATGCACTCTGGGGGACGGATCGCCTCAACGATCTGCTGGCGGAATCTGACTTCGTCGTCAGTTGCGTGCCGCATACGCCTGAAACGGTCAAGCTGATAAGCACGGATGGACTCAAACTTATGAAAGAAACGGCATACCTCATCAACATATCGAGGGGCGTTGTCGTGGATCTGGCAGATTTGACGAACGCATTGCAGGACGGTGAAATCGCCGGAGCTGGACTCGATGTGTTTGAAACCGAGCCGCTTCCCGCCGATCACCCGCTCTGGGGGATGGAAAACGTCATCATCACACCGCATACGGCGGGTGTGGGACCGTATTCGGCAAACCGGCGAATTGAGATCGTCAAGGAAAATCTACGCCGGTTCGTTGCTGGCGAGCCACTGCGGAGTGTGGTGGATAAACAACGTTGGTGCTAAAAAGCCTGTCATGAGCCGTTACTCGCCGGTTCTGGAATCTCGGCTAAATTCGGGGGAGGCGTGTTCGCCACTACTGATAGAATCTCCTGCTGAGTCGCTAAGAAATCCGCCTGAAAATCTGGATTTTCGTCCGTTCCATCAATGCCTTCACGTTGGGCGGCTTCAAATCGATCCAGAAGTGCTTTCAGCGTATAGTACGATTCTTCAAGGCTCGATCGAATCTTCTCATTGAACCCGTTCATCTGTTCAAGTATGTTCATGGCGTCCTGGAAACCTCGCTTAATCGCTTGCTGTATCTGCTCCATAAATCCGGCGAGGATATTATCCCGATCCGCGGATTCGTCGGCTTCAAGGGCTTGGGGTTCATACTGGCTATAAACCGTGATCGACAGTTCAAATACTGACGACGCGGCGCCCTGAATGGAAGTGTCTAAGCCCGAGGACCGATCCGTTTGTTCCGTCGAAAATCCAAACTGCTCCTCGATCCGAAGTGTGATTTTTTCTACGAACAGATACGAGCCGTATTGCTGGCTGGCGCGAAGATCGAGTTGGTCGCCGCCACTATGACGCTGTAGTTGAGAGCGGCTGACGTTGTCCTGGACGGTCAACCGTTCGTAGGATAAGGATTGCTGACGTGACCAGAGAGCATTGGTGCGGCGTGAATCTGAGGAGTCACTTTCTGAAAAGAGCAGATCCGTCCGTTCATAGGTTTGTATATTCAGCTTCTCGTAGTTTAAGATCCGCTGCCGGTCAAAGGAAGCGTAGAAATTGTGAGGCGAAATCGGGTAAATTTCGTTCATGATGAACTCCTTTGTTGGCTGCGCCGGAGTCCTAGCCTCTATGGAATCCGGCAAAATTGCTTCAAAAGACAGTGAGTATTTATCGGCAGCTTTGCTCAAAAAGTTTAGAGAAGACGTGATCGACCAGATGACACCTGTAGCCGGTCATCTTATTTCCACCGTGCTTGCGCATAGAACGAGGAGGCGTAATGAGCCAAGAACATCCAGTATCCGTTGAGTCTAAAGTCGAGGGTATGGATTGCCCCGGCTGTGCAGCCACGCTCCAGTCCACGCTCTCAAAGCTCGAAGGGGTTGAAAAGGTTGATGTACAATTTGCCGCTGGGACGCTAAGTTTGCGGTATTTTCCCGATCAGCTCTCCTTAGCCGATATCGAAAAACGAGTACACGAGCTCGGGTATAGCCTCCGAGACACCGACGGCGAAGCAGACTCATCAGTGTCCGACCGCGGGGAAGACGAAAGCCTCTTGCATCTCATGGGCAGGAATCTCCGGCTTCACTTGACGGTGCTCGCTGCGATTCTGTTCGCAATCGGTTTTGTCCTGGAGTGGCAAGCCGCCTCGCCGTTGATGGTCGGTGTGTTCTATATCGGCGCCCTGTTGAGCGGTGGATGCTATATCGCTCGGAGTGCGGTTGCGTCCGCCCGGTATCTGTCGCTCGATATGAACGTCCTGATGACCATCGCGATCATCGGTGCCCTTGCAATTGGAGAGTGGTCGGAGGGCGTCATGGTGACGGTGTTATTCGCAATTGCGCAACTCCTTGAAACACGCAGCATGGCGAGGGCGCGCCGGGCAGTTGCGGATTTGATGAACCTGGCGCCGCTTCAGGCGTCCGTTTTGCGGGAGGGGCGCACGCAACTCCTTCCAGTTGAAAAAGTCACGCTTGGCGAAACCATCCTCGTCCGTCCAGGCGAACACATTCCACTCGATGGCGTCGTGACACACGGTTTTTCCCGCGTGAATCAAGCGCCGATTACAGGGGAATCTCGTCTTATTGAAAAGGACATAGGCGCTGAAGTGTATGCCGGCACCATCAACGAAAACGGTTCTCTCGAAGTCCGCGTCACCAAAGCCGCCGGAGATACGACGCTGGCACGGATCACCCGGCAAATTGAAATTGCACAGAAACAGAAAGCGAGCTCACAGAGATTCGTGGATCGATTCGCGAAAATATATACACCGTGTGTGATCGGACTCGCTGTCGCCCTTCCGTTGATAGCGTGGCTGCTCTGGGGACAACCCTTATCCGTCTGGTTCCATCGCTCTCTGGTGCTGCTCGTGATTGCTTGCCCGTGTGCGCTAGTCATCTCTACGCCGGTTGCGATTGTTTCCGCCCTGGCAAACGCCGCCCGCAACGGTGTCCTGATCAAGGGAGGAACTTACCTCGAAACGCTGGGACGGCTGAAGGGAATGGCGTTTGATAAAACGGGAACACTCACGCAAGGTGAGCCACAGGTCACAGATGTTATTCCGCTAAACGGCGCCTCTCACCGCGACGTCTTACAGACTGCAATCGTGGTTGAATCGAAGTCGGAGCACGCGCTCGCACGCGCAATTTTGAACTATGCCGAGCGACATGATTATCCGATTGAAGGCGTGGGACAGTTTAGCGCATTGCCGGGCAAAGGCGCGAAGAGCACTATCCTGCATGAAGGGCGAGCCCGGGAACTGCTCGTCGGTACGCCACGCCTTTTTACGACAGACGGTGCAACGCTCACCAAAACGGAGGAGCGAATGTTGCATCAACAGGAAGTTCAAGGCAAAACGACCGTTCTGGTCGGTTTCCGCGAAGATGACACGGTGTGTGTGCAGGGCATTATCGCTTTTGCCGACCGGATTCGTCCAGAAAGCGCGAAGGTCTTGGACACCTTACGCCGCGAGGGAATTCCCCACCTGACCATGCTAACGGGCGATACCCACCGGACAGCGGCTGCGGTCGCTGAAGCTATCCATTTGTCGGACTATCGGTGGGAACTTCTGCCCACTGATAAGGTCAATGTGGTTGAGCAGGTCCGCCGGCGGTGGGGAACGACTGCAATGGTCGGAGATGGGATGAATGATGCACCGGCTCTAGCGACGGCGGATGTCGGCATTGCGATGGGAGCGATCGGAACAGATGCAACGCTTGAAGTCGCAGATGTCGTGCTCATCCAGGACAATCTTTCCGCTCTGCCTTTCGTTCTGCGCTTGGGACGACGAACACTTCGGATCATCCAGGCGAACATCGCATTTGCACTCGTGACCAAATTAATCTTCACTCTACTTGCCATCAACGGCATGGCAACGCTGGGGATGGCCGTGTTTGCGGACATGGGGGCTTCGCTCCTCGTCACCTTTAACGGACTTAGACTGTTGAAATCTATTTAGGCACGACGCATTTTCAAATCGGTGATCACAAATGGCGACACACAGCGTCACTTTACAACTGCCTCAAGAGATCCATGAACGTGTGAGACGTCTCGCCAAAGGAATAGGGCAACCTATAAAAAAAACGCTTTTGAAAATCGTGGAGGCGGGCTTACCCTCACTGAAAAATATTCCTGCCGAATATCAACTCGATCTCGCCAGGTTGGAAATGCTAAACAATACGGACTTGTGGAAAGTGGCGGAGAGCGAAATGCCGGAAACGCAGCAGCGCACACTGGAACGCTTATTGCGCAAAAATCAAGCCGGAACGCTGACAGAACACGAAAATCAGGAATTGGATCAGCTCCGTGCGGAAGCCAATCGGTTGATGCTGCGTAAGTCCTATGCTTATGTTTTATTGAAATGGCGTGACTGTCAGATACCAACGTTAGCTGACCTTATGAAAGAGTAATGCGCAAAACGAGGATTTCGTCTCGATTACGCCGACGTGTTGCCGAAGCTGCTGGCTACCGCTGCGGTTATTGCTTAACACCGCAGCGAATCACGGGCATGAAAATGCAGATTGATCATATGATTCCTGAAGCCGCTCAAGGGCCTACAATAGAAGAGAACCTGTGGTTGGCATGCGCCTCCTGCAATGCTTTCAAAGGCGAGCGTACCCACGCCTTAGATCCAGTAACGGGACGACATGTGCATCTATTCAACCCGCGCAAGCAAAGGTGGAGCCGCCATTTCAAATGGGGTGACGATGGAACAGAAATCGTCGGGCTTACCGCTTGTGGACGAGTCACAGTTGCTGCCTTACAGATGAATCACCGAGAAATCGTTGGAGCACGGGAATTATGGGTCAGTGCGGGGTGATGGCCGCCTGACGACTGACGGCGAAATCTGTGTCCTTAAGTGGTTAAGCAAAGTCATCCGTTTTACACAACTGACATGAACGGTTCACCCTAATCGAAAGGAGAAAGCAGCTATGTTCAATGGAAAACGAACCCACACACTAAAAAAGCGCACGTCAGACGCGACCGATCGCCGTCTTTCGCGCCGGTCATTTCTCAAGGGAGCAGCGGGCTTGGCAGCCTCAGCCATCATCGCTGATCAGTTTTTGCCCGCAAGCGAGGCAGCGTTTCGGGAATACCTTTACTACGATCCAACGCTAGATGCTCACCACGGGTACCGTTATGGATGGCTCGAACACCACTATCCGTCCATGGATTCAACAGGCGAAAAATTCACCTTTGTCCGGCTGAAATATCCCGGTGGCGATTGGTACACGAACGCTGTGGATTACTATCGCTGGCCCTCGGATGTCAAATTTACAGAGGTGTTGGCGCAACAGACATCGATTGATGTTGAGCTTCATGAAAATCCGCAGTATATTGCAATCGATGATGCCATTGATCATCTTTGCGCCTATCCTTTCATTTTTATGACGGGACACCTGGGCGTTCGCTTTTCAGAAGACGACGTGCGACAGTTGCGGGAATACCTTGAACGTGGCGGTTTCCTCCATGTTGAAGATTGCGATATTCGACTCGACTACGGTCGTGGACGGATGCGCCCGTCAGTCCATCGTTTGATGAAGCAGGTCTTTCCTGACAAGAAGTTTGAGCGGCTCCACATGAGTCACCCAATCTTTCATACACTTTATGACCACAATGAATACCTCGGTGGCGACAAGCTAATCCCCTCCATCTGCGATTTTGATGAGGCAATTATGATCGAGGATCGAGTGGCTGTCTACTTCTGCCCCAGCGATCTCAATTGTGCTTGGGAAGGAAGGGTGTGTTCACCGGGAGGCGAGGAACAGCGTCAGTGGGCGTTTGAGCAGGGCATGAACGTCGTGGCTTATGCCCTCAGCCGTTAGCATTGCGGAGAAAAGATACAGCATGGCACAGGTTAAATTGGGTTTTATCGGTTGCGGCGCGCACGCGACACGGAATCTACAGCCCTGCCTCCCGTTAATTCCAGAAATCGACTTCGTTGCAACGTGTGATCTGGACATCGAGAAGGCCAAAAATAACGCCAAACGCTTTGGCGCCTCGCGGTGGTACACAGATTCTGGGGAGATGATTGCGTCGGAAGATCTGGACGCGGTTGCAATCGTTGGGCATCCCAAAACCATGCACACCAACCTCGCAATTGCTTGCATGGAATCGGGCAAACACATCTTCATTGAAAAGCCCCCGGCGGTCAGTGTGGCAGATACACAGTGGCTTCGCGAAACCTCAGAACGAACGGGAACATTTGGCATGGTCGCTACCATGTGGCGACATGCGCCTGCACATCGTATGACAAAGCAGATTATAGAAAAAACGGAATTCGGCAATCCAATTCTGTTCGAGGGACGTTATCTCGCGCCGACCCCAAGAGGCGCCCGCGAAAACCTGGAATGGGCATTTCTTCTGGATCAAGGCGTTCATATCGTGGACTGCATGCGGTACCTGATGGGTGACGTAGCGCAACTTCTTGCATTTGAACACTTCGGCGAAAACGGACGAATGGCATTCACGGTATCGCTGCAATTTGTGGATAGCGCTGTTGGCACGCTGACTATGGTTGCGGGGGCGGCGATGGTGGAAA
>JAPUIP010000812.1 GCA_027296925.1 Candidatus Poribacteria bacterium
TATTCCTCTTTCGCCATGTGATCGTATTTCGCTTGTGCTAAGGCATCGGCAGCTTTGGCAAAGGCATCCGCTGCACGAACGGTTGCCTGCAGCGCCCTGAGCGGATCCTGGTGCTTGTATAAGAGTCGAACACGCATATACATCACGCCGGCGGCTTCATGTTTCCCCATGAGTTCCTGAGTTTCCCCCAGACGAATTAGCCCCTCGATAACGACATCCACACGGTATCGATCCGTCCCCTTCTCACGAATGACATCATAAATCTCAATCGCCTGCGCGTATTTTTTCTGGTCGCGATAAGTATCCCCCAAAGCAAGCTGTGCGAATTCCGCTTCCTCTGAAGCCGGGTAGGCGTCAAGAATTCGACGGTATACTTCAACGGCTTTGTCCCCTTCAACTAACTCCTGGTAGCACTCTCCCGCAAGCAGGAGTGAACGAGGCGCATCAGGGCTTTTCGGATACGTTTCAGCAACCTGGAGAAGCACCTTCACCGCGCTACCGAAACTGCGCGCCGGATTGTTTCGATCATACCAGGCGTACCCGATCTCATACCCGGCAGTCGGGGCGAATTCGCTTCTGGAATCAACCCGTTCAAATGCGGCAATCGCTTGTCGATAAGACCCTAAAGCGATGTAGCATTTACCGATATTGTACTGCGCAAGCCACACTGTTGGTGTATCCGGATATTGGTTAATCGCTTTCTGAAATTCGGCAATCGCGCGTTTATAATCCTTACCCTCGTAGTAGAAACGGCCAATCTGGATCTGAACATCTGGGGCAAGCTCCCGGTTGGGGTACCTCTGGATCAGCGTTTGATAGGCTTGCATCGCTTTCTCTTTTTGACCGAGATTCTCGTATGCGATGGCAATACCGTACTGCGCATCATCCGACCACTCGCTTTTTGGATGATGCTTGATGACCTTTTCGTATGCAGAAATCGCTTCCGTGTAGTTTTGGAGGTTATGAAAACTTTCTGCAATATAGTATTGCGCTTCCGGGCGGAGATCGATGACCCTTTCAGCGCCTGCCTCACGAATGGGGTTGGGATATTTGTCAACAATCCGTTGATACGACTTGATCGCTTGCGGATATTGTCCCCGCTTAAAATAGGCATTGGCGATGCCGAAAATCGCTTTTGGCACAAGCAGCGAGCCGGGGTGCTTGTTCAGCATCTCATTATAGGCGTTAATGGCTTCGGCGTATTTTTCTTGCTTATAAAATGTCCACCCGATCTGATACCGCGCATTGTCTTGCCAGCTACTGCCGGGATAGCGTGAAATAACCCCCTTAAAAGCGGGTATTGCATCGTTATACTGTTTGAGGTTGAGGTAAGCAATCCCACGATGGTATTGTGCGTCATCAGCCAGAGCCCCTTGTGGATGATTCGCAATCACGTCCTTCCAGGCCTTCACCGCCTCTCGATAGTGTTTTTGTTCATCCGCGTTATGACTTGAAAATGTCGCCTCAGAGAAATGTGTCCAACCGATTCCATAGCGGCACTTTTCAGCCCATTCCCCCTGGGATTGCTTACCCAGTAAAGCTTGATATTTCCTCCGCGCCGATTGAAAGGCTTTCGGGCTTTGCTCACTCCAATAGGTGCTTTCAGCGATAAAGAACTCTGCCTGATACCGCCGGCGACTGTTGGGAAAAGACTGAAGCAACTGTTCGCAGGTTTGGATGGTTCCCGGATAATCTTCTAACTCAAACCGGGCGCGCGCTCTCCAAAACAGCGCTTCATCCGCCGGAGCGGTTTCCAGATTCGCATCTCGGTTTTCCGCAAAAAAACGATCAAAAGCCTCGGAGCTTTCTTGATAGGCTTTCTGGTTAAAGTAAGCAAGACCCAGTTGGTAAAGAGCGAAAGGCTTGAGTGGACTGGCGGGATGGGATTGCAGCAGTTCATTCAGTGCATCAATGGTTTGGCGATAATCCCTCAGTTCGAATGCGCTCGTCGCAAGCCCATAGAGGGAATCATCCGTATACGCCGATTTGGGTTTGACTTTCTTGTAGTTGAGAATGGCAGAATTAAACTCCCGCTGCAAACGGAAGCATTCGCCCATGCGGAATCGCGCCGCATCCGCCAGATCGGAGCGCCGGTTGTCGGCAACCACCTTGAATTCAACGCGCGCCTTCGCGTAGTCACCTTGCGTAAAATACGCCGTGGCGATACTGTATTGAGCGTCATCGACAACCCCGCTTTGCGGATAGAGATTGACGACCTTTTGATATTCATGAATCGCTTCGGGGTACTTCTTCTGCTCCAACAAGACTTCAGCAATCCAATATTGCGCTTCCGCGGCGATTGGGGACGTACCAGACCCGCGCAGGAGTAGATCAAAAGCGTTTCTCGCTTCCTCCATCATCCGCTGCTGGAAATAACACTCACCCAGCCGAAATTGCGCATCTATGGCAAGTTGCTGATGTGTGCTGTCTTTTTGGTAGGTGTCGATAACTTGCTGGTAAGCCTGTTGTGCCTTCGCCCAGTCCTGGAGATTGAATAGGGATTCGGCGGCACGGTAGGATGCCTCTGGAATGGCGTAGTGCGCGGGGTAACTTTTGATAAAGTCGGTCAAGACATCGTAAGCCGCTTGATATTTTTGGCGCCGGTAGAGGCTCCAGCCTTTGGCGTACCAAGCGTCCGGGGCTTCGACCGACTGCGGATATGCTGTGAGTACCTGATCGTAATACTCGCCCGCTTTCTGATAGAGCCCCAAATTGTCATAAGCCTCGCCGATCAGGTAAAGACTCTGAGAAACGACGCGGGCGTCATCTGACTGCTCAACGACCTTTTCATAAGCCTTAATCGCCTCTTCATACTTGCCCTGATGGAACCAGGCCGTCGCTGTTCCACGCACGGCATCTAAGCGTAACGGGCTGTCTGGATAGTCGATCTCGACCTGTTTATAATGCTGGATTGCTTCTTCATACGCCTTGAGATGCAGTGCGCATTCACCCATGAGAAAACGCGCGTCATCAGCATTTTCGCTCCCCGGATAGTTTTGAATAAACGCTTTGCATTGATCTTTCGCGATGAAGTAGGCGCCTTCCTGGAAGAGATTGTAAGCAAACGTATATTCCTCAAGTTCTCCCGCAACAGCGGGAAAAACACCGCCCATGACTGTTGATACAATCATGAGTAGCCTGCAAAATGAGGATGCCGCTTGACGTATCACCGCCTTACCTCCCAGTGTAACTGGCTTTCTAGACAAGAGGCTATTATATCATTGCCTACTACTGTTTTCAAGCCTTTTTTGGAGGCTGAAGGCGTGCCGGAGAAAGGGTTTGACAAGCCTGGAAGGACAGCACATAACGCATGGTAGCTGATGATAACCGTGAATCGAGTGGGTGAATGAACCTATCAATCTATCCGCAGATTGGTCTCAACCAGACTGTAGTTGGAGCGGAGATATCAGCGTAGTCTCATCCTCAATGTCACTCTCTTCGGGCATTGTGGCGTCCTGCTGGCTTTCCCCATTTAAGGTCGTGACTGCATCCGCTTCACGCCTCATGGGAACCACCTTCTCCTTTCGCAGCATCTCTGTGCCGGTGTACGGGTCATGGCTCTTAATGAAGCGCCCATCGCGAAACAGCGTGACCTCGCTGGTTTCCTCACTGATCGCGATGGCTGCCATCACCTCCTCAAGCGCTGAGGCGTAGATAGCGGCATTATGTTTCGCACTCCCCTTCTGTAGACGTTCTACTTTATCATATACCCGATGGGTTCGTACTCCCTCTACCATAATGCGAGATCTAAAGGCGATTCCTCTCAGATCGATAACCAGCGCGCCATCCCGTTCTTCATGTCCGGTGATCTCACCGCTGTCGTCCTTTAAGATGACCTTTTCCCCCATATAATTAAACACGTCGTCGACTTTCAGGGAGAAAACCTGGGGGATCTGATCAATACCCTTATATTGAGGCTGCATCAGGTGCTCAGTCTGCCCTTCGTAGAATTCCGAGAAGTTCTCATCAGCCATATTCCGGCGATCGATGAGCAGCAGAAAGAGCCCTCGATTCTTTCGCATCTCCCTGTTTGCCTGGGCGAAGTGCTTCGCCAGTGAGTACAGTTTATCGATATATAATTCAATGAGATCAGATCTATCTGCCCAGAGCTTCTCAATCTGCGTTCGGCTAAGTCCGAGTTCTCTTGTAACGCCTTCTATATCTTCGGAGATGCGTTGCTGAAGCAACTCAAAATCCTGAGTGGTTTGCTCAAGTGCTCCCAATTGTCTCTTGAGCGTAGCTATTTCCCTCTTGTTCCGCTCTTCAAGGTCCTTCTTCTGTCTTTCGAGATTTCTGAAGTTATCTTCAAGCTGGTAATACTGCTGATGCAGGTCCTTCTGTTCAGCAAGCATTTGCCGATATCGTCTTCGGCTTAAAATCTTAAAAAACATCGCTTCACTTCCCTTCATCCGGAGATGATCGAACGATAAGACAAGCGGAATTATCAATCAGAAATTCTTGATTCAATGCAGTCAAGTTGCACGATTCATGCGCGTGGCGTCTTGCGCTGCTTTTGAAACAGATATACGCCGGAAACGAACACCCCAATTAATACCACAAAGATGACGATGTTGATTAACCAACGCCCAAAATTGAGTTCCCTTAATCGCTTCGTCGCCAATTTATATTCTGGAGAGTCCTTCGCTGCCTTTGATTTTACCCGTGTCCAGTACGCTTTAGCTTCTTCCCGCAGACCCAGTCCATCCGCAAGCTTTGCGGTTGTGACAACATACGCGATATTTTGCAGGTTCATCTTTTTGACGACTTTCGCAAAAGAGTCAAAGAGCAGTTGCGTAAACTCTGGAGACATCGGTGGAAAATCGGTGGTTTCCTCAATACCGTTTTGGAAAGCGGCGATTGCATCCTCATGCGCTTTCCGATCAAAGCGCATCTGAGCAACCTCAAACCATGGCTTTTTAATCAGGATCAGAGCCCGCTGGATAGATTCATGAGGAGCGAGCGTGAAAGTCGCCTCCGCGTGATAGAGATCGCTACTTTCAGCTCGCAGGGTGTACGGCTTCCCCGGGGCTAACATCTCTGTATCAGATCTGCCTTCCCCAAAGACAATCGTCGAGATGTTCGCCGGAAAGCGATATTGACCGTCTTCCCCGACATGCAATGGATCCTGTTCATACGCTGTTCCATCGATCCACACCGCCGTTCCCTTAAGCGCAATTCCATCCGGTGTGTTGACGCGGCCGTAAATTTCGATGGATTCCAAATCCCACGAAAGCGTAATTGACGCTCCCTGGACCGGATCGAATTGGGCGGAACGTGTGGGTGGAACGAGGTAGCCCGGCTTTCTGACCGCGACACTGTATGTCCCCCCTTCGAGTTCATCAAGCAGACGTTTCGGTGTGACGCCGATCTCCTGCTCGTTGAGGAAAATCGATGCCCCCTCAGGCACGGACACAACCTTGAGCATTGGGCTTAACTTCAGGACAATCGCCCCAACCTCGCCCATCGGCAGTAAGATGCCTTCCGTGAGTTTTAAGGCGCGCTCTTCGGATACGTTCAGTGTGAGGTGCCGGTAGAGTTCGTCAATAGAGACCTGCCGATTATCATCCAGATCTGCTGCATCGTTTTGCAGCATCGTGAGTAGACTGCGTGCGAACAGATCTTCCGCACTTAAAGAAGCACGCTGGATCGACACAAACGCTGCATGACCAAGCATCTCGCGATTGGCGTAAAACGCCATCAGATTCCGATCTCTGGTGTAACTATCAAGAATAACAGTAATTGGATTCTGGGGAAATTGACGGAGCCATTGATTCAGTTGCCGGACTCCGAGCGCATCAGCCAAATCCTCCGCTGTTGCGCCGTGCGTCAGAAGGTGGATTGAACCCGATCCTCTTGACCGCGTTATGAAACCACGAAAGTAGAAAATGAATCGATTGGTCGGTCCGATTTCACGGGCGATGTTATCCAGGGCAACTTGAA
>JAPUIP010000813.1 GCA_027296925.1 Candidatus Poribacteria bacterium
TGAATATCGAAAGCGTTGGGACGTCAACGCTTGGGCTAGGTGATGTCAGACACCCTTCGGGAGTGACTGAAAGGAATCCTGTAAGGGCAATTGCCGCTTGACCCCAGAATCTCCGTCCTTCAGGGCGGGGAGTACGTCAAATCTTCCTTTTTCGATTTACGCCTAGGAAAAATTTCCCATGATCGAAATACAGCCCGTTGAAAACAAGATCGAATCCACTGTAGCGGTGCCCGGCTCGAAAAGCTATACGAACCGGGCATTGCTGATTGCCGCGCTCGCCGAAGGGCGCTCACGGCTGACCGGCGCATTGTTCAGTGATGATACCCGCTATATGTGCCAGGCTTTGCGGACGCTCGGCGTGGAGATTGATGCCGACGCGGAACAATGCACATTTGAAGTCACCGGCAACGGCGGGAAAATCCCTGTCGATCATGCCGAACTTTATATCGGTAACGCAGGAACGGCGGCTCGACCGCTTGTGAGTTACGTGGCGCTCGGCAACGGCGTCTTTGTCATTGATGGCGACGAACCGATGCGTCATAGTCGCCCGATTTCAGACCTGCTCGATGCGCTGAGACAACTCGGCGTCGATGTCCGTTCAGAATCCGACAACGACTGTCTCCCCGTAATCGTTCAGGCAAAAGCCCTCAAGGGCGGAAAGACCCGGCTGGATGCGAGCAAGAGCAGTCAGTTCTTGACCTCACTCCTGCTCGTGGCGCCGTGTACGGAGCGCGGAATGGAAATCGAAATCACCGGCGGGCTGATCTCCAAGCCGTATATCGACATTACCACATCCGTGATGAAGACCTTCGGTGCACAAGTGGTCAACGAAGATTATCACTATTTCCGCATCGAGGGGGGGCAGCCGTACCAGCCGCGCGAATATCCCATCGAGCCGGACGCCTCCAACGCTTCTTATTTCTTCGCTGCTGCTGCCATCACCGGCGGACGAGTCCGCGTGAACAACCTCAGCGTGGATTCCGCTCAGGGAGACGTCCATTTTGTGGATATTCTGGAGCGGATGGGGTGCCGCGTCAATCGGCACGCCGATGGGATTGAAGTCATTGGGCCGAATCAACTCAAAGGCCTCGATGTCGATATGAACGCAATCTCTGACATGGCACTGACTCTCGCTGCAATTGCGCCGTTTGCGGATAGCAAGGTGATTATCCGCAATGTTGAACATATCCGGTGGCAGGAGACGGATCGGATTCACGCAATGGTCACTGAGTTGCGGAAACTCGGCGTGCCTGTCCTTGAGCGTCAGGATGGCGTCGAAATTTCCCCCGCCAAGATCTCCCCTGCTGCAATCGACACGTATAAAGATCACCGGATGGCGATGAGCTTCTCGTTGATTGGATTGAAAGTGCCGGGGATTCGGATCAAGTACCCCGGTTGTGTAAGCAAAACCTTCCCGAATTTCTTTGAGGTTTTGGAAGGATTGAGGTGAAAAGGTGAAACGCATGAATGCAAGCCCAGCCCCGGAGCGTTGTTCGCTCTCAAGAAAAGAAAACGTAATGCTACGGATTGCTGCGGTCGTTGATGAATTAATCGAAGAAGAGGAAACCGGAGCGTTCAAGGCAGATATAGACAGAGTAGAGAATTGGCTCAGGAGATAGCGAAAACATGATACACTTAACCTTAGCCTTAATACCCAAGGAGGATTTTAAGTAAGTTTCGGGAATAAACTATACATTTTTAGAAGTGGAGATGTAGATACGACACGGCTTCTTCCACTTTTCACTTAAAACTTACTTAAGCGATTCGATGCACACTTTTCATAAACCCATCCAAATAACGATCTATCTCACGCTCCTTGTTATAATTGCAAATGGACTCATCGGCTGCGCGGGAGTGTTGAGCGAGATCAATATATTTACCGATAAAGAAGAAATTCAGCTTGGTAAGAATTTTTCCCAGGAGCTTGAAAAGGAACTCAAAATCTATCAAGACCCCGTCGTGACAACATACATTGTTGAACTCGGACAACGCCTCGCTCGGCATTCGAGGCGGAAGGACATCCCGTATTATATCAAAGTGGTTGATACCGAAGTCGTCAACGCTTTCGCACTGCCGGGCGGCTATCTCTATGTGAATCTTGGGCTCATCCGCGCTTCCGAAAACGAATCTGAGTTGGCGGGCGTCATGGGACACGAAATCGGGCATGTCGTCGGAAAGCATGGGGCGAAGCAGTTGACCAAACAGCTTGGCTTTGCAGCGGTTGCCCAGTTGGTCTTGGGAAAAGAGCAAAGCCAAATGGAGCAACTCGTCGCCGGTATTGTTGCGACCGGGACGCTGATGAAGTATAGCCGTGATGCCGAAAGAGAAGCGGATGGGTACGCCGTCGAAGAGATGTACGCCGCTGGCATCGACCCTGAGGGGATGGCGGCCTTTTTTGAAAAGCTTCTGAAGTTGCAGAAAACTCAACCGTCTCAACTCGGCCAGATGTTTTCGACCCATCCGCCCACGGGTGAACGGATCGCCAATGTCCGTGCCCAAATTGCCAAACTGCCGCGCAAATCCAATCTGAGGAAGGATTCCCCCCGCTTCCAACAAATCAAAAAACGCTTACCACCACCAAAAAAGCCACAAAAATAAGGCTTCCATTCACTCTCTCAACGCAAAAAAAGGAGCTCATTATGAAAGGGGTTGTTTTTTGCAATCGATGACGGTGTCGAAGCGTATCAAGTTGCGGATGACTCGTGCAGTGGCAAGGTTGTGTTTACATGGGAGTAAGTCCTTCAAGCCGCTTGAAAGGCCAGTCAATGAACATTTCATTATCAATTCTTGACGTTTATGGTCGGGCTCGGTATAATTCCAATTTGACCTTGCCAACAGCAATGAGGACTCAAACATGAACGCAAAAACTCGATACATCCCGCTCATCATCGCTGCTATCTCCATTATCATGAGTCAACCCGCGCACTCCAGCGACTTTTCCGCGAGGGTATGGAAGACGTTGAAGGGATATGCCGGCTACGTCTGGGATGTAGAGTTTTCACCCAACGGAAATTACTTCGCCGTGACCATTGGGGGCGGTACGGTTGAACTTTACGATCGGAACTTTAGGCGGATGTGGCGAGGGCAAGGCGGAACCTTAGGCAGCGAAGGTAGGGCTGCATTTTCCCCAGACGAAAAATATGTTGCCCTTTCTGCGTATGGCGAAAGCAAGAAAGATGTTACCATTCTTCGACTCTCAGATCGGCGGGTGATTCAGACGCTCACCGGGCATGCTCACCATGTGTCGAGTGTCAGTTTTAGCCCTGATGGTAGCCACTTGGCAAGTGGCAGCAAAGATCGCACGATCAGAATCTGGAAACTGTCAGACGGACAGTTTTCCGAGCTACAAACGTTGAAAGGGGACTCGGCCATCAGTTGCATCAGTTTTAGCCCGGATGGCAGATATTTAGCCAGCGGCCGTGATGATAGTAGAGTCAAAGTTTGGAAATTGTCGGATGGGCGGTTCTCGGAGCTTCAAACTCTAAGGGGACATACTCGATGGCTTTTGGACGTTACTTTTAGTCCAGATGGCAACCACTTAGCGACTTTAAGTTGGGATAATACTATCAGAATTTGGAAGCGTTCGGGCGATGAATTTTTGGACCCACAAACACTAATCGCGCATGGTAAAGTGATGAACCTCAGTTTCAGTCCGGATGGAAAATATCTGGCGGGCGGGAGTTGGGAGAATACCATCGCAATCTGGGCATTGTTAGGTGGAGA
>JAPUIP010000814.1 GCA_027296925.1 Candidatus Poribacteria bacterium
AGTATGAGCGATATCGAGTTGAACATTCACATGAAAAGGACTTTTGGAAGTCATTTTTCCCTTTGATGGGATGGAGGTAGAGACTTTCACCAAATCTTCTCCCGTTGGCAGAGCGGCAACCTTACTATTCAGGGCTTTAGGCGGAGAAAAGAGATTCAGCGCGTTTTCAGCATTTCCACCTTCAGGTCGGGTTGGGTTCTTCACCCCTTCATGGCTGGATTGAGTCGATGGCTGCATTGCCTTTGGAACCTTGGTCCAGTCCGTTGAGAGATACCGATTGGCTGCCAAAAGGATGTGCATGAAGCTACCGGGGGATTGTGCCATCATGCCAGAGAAACTCTGAAGGGTTTTTTGCGCCTTTTTGAGATTATCTTTATTGCCGGTCAACTGGGTGAGGGTCAGCAGGTTATTGGCGGCAACCGCATTCCCAGAAGGGATAGCGGAGTCGTAAGGGTTTTTGGTGCGAACCACTAGATGTTTCTGATTGGCGAGGGTGAAGTAGAACCCACCCCCTTTGTCATCCCAGAACCGTTTTTTCATGGTATCGGTCAAAGATTGGGCCTCATTCAGCCAACGCTGTTCGCCGGTTGCCTGATATAACCCAAGCAGCCCACGAACCAGAAAGGCGTAGTCATCGAGGTAACCATCATATTTCGCAACGCCATCCTTGTAGGTCCGCATCAACTGCCCATCTTTTCGTCTCAGATGCGTCAAGATAAATTCTGCCCCCTTCTGCGCCGCATCACGATACCGTTCATCTGAAAGCACTTCGTATCCGTAGGCGAACGCATCGATCATTAAGCCGTTCCAACTGGTGATCACTTTCGTGTCAAGCAGAGGGCGTTTCCGTTTCTCGCGTACTTCTAACAGCTTTGCCTTGAGCGGTTCAAGCTGTCTGAGAAGTTCGGTCTCGGATTTTTTAAGCCCTTTCGCCACGCTCGCAATCGAGGACGGGAGATACAGAATATTGGTTTTACCTTCAAAGTTAGGCCCCTTGTCCACACCGTAGACTTTCATAAACAGCTTCGCATCCTTGTTTCCGAGAATCTGTTGAATCTCCTTTTTTGTCCAGACGTAGTTTTTGCCCTCCTCCGCATCCACTTCCGCATCGAGCGCGGAATAGAAACCGCCCTCTGCTGATGTCATCTCTCGAAAGACGAACGCAAAGACCTCTGAAGCAATCCGTCGGTAGAGGGGTTCTTTTGTCAGTTGATAGGTTTGCAGATAGATTTTGGCCAGTTGCGCGTTGTCGTAAAGCATTTTTTCAAAGTGAGGCACTAACCAACGGGCATCGGTCGAATACCGGTGAAATCCGCCACCGACCTGATCATACATCCCGCCATATGCCATCATGTCGAGGGTATGGGTAATTATCTTGAGAATTTGGTCAGAGGGTTCACGTTGATATTCACCGAGTAGAAATTCAAGATTGGTGGGACGGGGAAACTTCGGCGCACCCCCGAACCCGCCGTAGGCGGCGTTGTATCTCCGCCGAAGATATTTGACGGCTGACGTGATGAGTTTCCGATCCAGGGGCGTTTCACTGGTGGAGATCTGATTTCCACGCGTCGCCTGTTTGATGACCGCTATAATCTTTAAGGCTTGGGCAATAACCTTATCCTGTTGAGTTATCCACTGATCATGAAGCCCTCGCAAGACGCGTGGAAAGCCGGGACGTCCATAGCGATCCTGCGGCGGAAAGTAGGTGCCTGCATAGAAAGGCAGCAGATTGGGGGTCAAAAAGACAGAGTTTGGCCAGCCGCCGGAACCGGTCATCACCCGGGTGGCTGTCATGTAGATCTCGTCAAGGTCGGGGCGTTCCTCCCGATCGACCTTGATGTTGATGAACCACTGGTTCATCAGTTTGGCAATCTCCGGGTCAGAGAAGACCTTCCTTTCCATAACATGACACCAGTAGCAGGTCGAGTAACCGATTGAGAGGAAAATCGGCTTGTTTTCCGCCTTTGCCCGTTCTAAGGCTTCAGGTCCCCACGCGTACCACTCGACCGGGTTATGGGCGTGCAAAAGCAGATAGGGGCTGGTCTCATGGATGAGGTTGTTCGTCCGGTTGTGCGTCCATTTCCATGTCCCATCGGGGTTTTGGAGTTCGTGCTCAACCGAACCTTCTGCCGCATCAGCAATAGGGAGTTGCGTCAGACCGATTCCAATGGTCATGTTGGCAGCAATCAGGAATCCCAACATCATCCCTAAGTAAGGGTATGCCCTTGTCGCATACTCACTGAATTTGACCCGATGTTTCCAATTGAATTTCATGTCCATTTCTCCTTGTGGGTTTCTCTGCAAGCAGTTTTTGAATGCGGTCTTCCACCACCTCAAGGCGGAAGAAGTCCAGATATCTGACATTGCCCTGACGGTCGATCAGGATGGTGTAGGGAGTTCCGCCTGATTGATACTTTTCAAACGTCCGCGTTAAATCCTTGTCAATCGCAACACGGTAGGGGAAATCTCCATTCTCCACATAGTCTAAAATATCTTTCGGCTGCTGAACGTGCTGCAATTCAAAGGCGACGGCTAAACTGATCAGTTCAAACCCCTGGTCCGCATATTTTTTTTGAAGTTCCACGATTTTCGGATGAGAGGCTTTGCACCCCGGACAGATGATTTAGTCGTTTATACATCCGCGAGGTTGCGCTCCAAAACCCATCATGGAAAGATTTCTCTCCACCAACGCCGCTTGAGTCGTAAACGCGATCGCGATCAACAAGATATAAACGCAACGTGTTCTGAACATCATCTAGGGCTCCTTCGCATAAGCATGCGGCGCACTACTCCTCTGCGATGCAGTAGAGGTATTCCTGCCCCCGCAGAAACAGTTCGCGGCCAACGACGGCAGGCGATGCGCTGAAGCTATCGTTAAGCTGATTTCGTGCCAGGAATTTGGGGGTCTCATCGTGACTAATCACGAGCGTTGTGCCGTCGCGGCCGGTAATGTATACGCGGCCCTGGGCACCGACTGGCGAGGCGAACACGTAACCGATGCCGTTCAGCCGCAACGGGCCAGGTTGGTCTTCACCCGTCCGGGCGTTGACGCGAGTCAGAATGCCCTGAAAGTGCCGGATAAAGTACAAGGAATCTCCGTAAAGCAGCGGCGAGGGCACATACGGCGCCCCTCGGGTGCGGCTCCAAACGACCCTAGCTGTCCCGGTGATGTCACCTTTGGCGCCGTCGAGGCGAATGGCGAGCATGGACGGCTTGTCGTAACTGCTGCCGACATAGACCATGCCGTCGCCGGCCACTGGCGAGGCGACCACGTTTTCTACCGACAGCCCGCCGCACTCCCAGATGACCACCCCCGTGGCCAGGTCGTAGCCTCGCACACGCTTCGAGCCGCTGATGATGACCTGTGGCTTACCGCCGTCCTCAACAATAATGGGCGTGGTCCACGACGAAACCCCATCGCGGGAGACCTTCCAACGCTCTTTACCGGTCCGCTTGTCGAAAGCCACGACAAACGACTGGCCTTCGTGGTCCCAGTTGATAATGAGCGTATCGCGGTAAAGCGCCGGCGAACTCCCCTCGCCGTGCCCGTGCATCGGGTGCATCTGGCCAAGGTCCGTTTCCCACAGCAGCTCACCGTCCAGATCAAGACAGTAGAGCCCGTAGGAGCCGAAGTATGCGAACAAGTGCTCGCCGTCGGTAACCGGAGAATTGGACGCGAGGCTTGCGGTGTAATGTCCCCCGGCGTGCGGAAGTTCCTCTCGGACGGTCCGTTCCCAGAGGATGTTTCCGTCGCGGCGGCTGACAGCTATGACCATAAACTTGTGGCGATGTGTTATAGGAAGTTCGTCATGCGCGTTAGGGAGACGGCTGTATTTGGGTTTCAAAGCTTCACCGTAAGGTACGGCTGTGGTGACGAAGACGCGATCGCCCCAGACAATCGGCGTCGAATGCCCCACCCCCGGCAGCGCAATTTTCCAACGGATGTTTACCCCCTCACTCCATTCCACAGGCGGGTTGGCGTGTAGCGCAACGCCGGTGCCGAGGGGACCGCGCCACTGTGGCCAGTAGTGTTGGGCGTCGGTGCTACCCCCATCGTCACCCGCCGCCGGCATCGCCACAGAGACAGCGGTCAGGATGATCAAAAAGAGAAATTTTCTTCGGCTCTTGACCCGCCCGATTTGATGACAAAGCACACGATGTCTCATCCTTCTCCCTCCGTTTTCATGCAGATTTGGGCGAGCCACTGCTTTTGTCGTTTTGGCGACTGTGCGAGCACTGCCATGGTGGAAGGCATCAAGCCGTGGTGGTGAATCAACAGGGCTGTTGCCTGAATCAGGTTGTCTGTGCGTCCGTTTTTATAACTCGCCAGATAATCATTCAAAGCGACAGCCACGTGGTCATCCCAATGTTTGTGCAATTGCTTGAAGATCCAGCTATCCTGAATCCAGTCTGAATTGTCCTCCAGAGCTGCCAACAGTTTGGTCATGACATCCTCACCACCCAGCAATTCGATTTGCTTTATGGCGCTTTCGGCGAGCTCACGAATGCGAGGAGAAGCGTTCTGTTCCGCAATCGTGCGAAGGGTTGGCAGTGCTTGTGGTAAACCGATCTCACCGATGGCGAGAATCGCTATCTCATAATCCCCTCCAGACCGGTTGGGCGGTGTCACTTTTTCTAAGAGGGCGGCAAGAGCGTCAGTCTCACCAATTTCTGCCAACGCATGCGTGGCACATACCCTCAAATCGACGTTGTTGGGATGATACAACGCTTGTGCCAGTGCGGGTACAGCCGTCGGATCGCCGATCTGTCCGAGGGCTTGGGCCATCTGGCAGGTGCGCTGTGTACCTTTATCGTCCTGCATGGCGCCAATCAGAGCAGGCACGGAAGCGCAATCTCTCCAGGATGCGATAACCTTTGCGGCACCCCACCGCTTTTCAGCGTATCGGGATCGCAACTGCCGCAACAACTTCAGACGCGCTTCAGTCTGAAGAACCTCTGGCGAATCCCCGCTCTGCCTCAACTCCCATAAAGTCTGTTGTAGGCGTTTCTCAAAGTGGGCTCGCTCTGTCGCTTTATAAATCGCTACCGCTACGATCAAGCAGAGCAGTCC
>JAPUIP010000815.1 GCA_027296925.1 Candidatus Poribacteria bacterium
AGAAATACGAACAGATTCGCGATGCTAAGCTGGAGATAACGCCCGACTGTTTCATATCCCGTTCCCAGGCGGGCTTCATCTTTCTGGATCGACGCCCGCAAGGCTTCCAGAAGGTTGAACCGTGTGAACTGAAACATCAGGAGATAAAGCGTAGCAAGGGTGGCACTCGCAATCAACGACAGCATGAATACCCGCTTGAATTGCTCTCGTGCCGCGATCAGGGTGAGCAGTGCCACAACGCAAAAAAATAAGCCGATGAACACAGTTGTATAAGTCATCAGCATCGCAAATCCGAGTGCGATTCCTGTTAGGATCGCGTACAAGACCGTTCGGTCAGAGGAAATCGCCCGGTAAAACAGATAGAGACTGAGAATCGGGAAAACGCTGAATGGACCATCCATCGATGTGGTCGTGAACATGACGAAATTCGGGGTTATGAGGAAGAGCGCAAGGGCGTATCGTCCGACCGATTCACCGTACATTTTTTGGGCGAGCCCGTAGATTGGTATTACGGTCAGGCTCGTGAAGCAAATGGATGCGAGTGACGCGGATAATAGATTATAGCCGAAGAGTTTGCTGACTATCCATAGAAATAGGATACCGCCCGGCGGGTGAGTTTGCGCGTGCCCTGACAAGGTTTTGAACACTTCCGGTTTGGCGTAGTCTCGCAGGAAAGATCGAACGCCAAGCAGGTCGACTTTTGGCACATCCCGATAGTATTCCATCTGGGTCCGCGTATACGGATGGAGAAATGCGGGTAACTGTTTGCCGTCTACCACTCGATAGCCGTCAATCATTGAGACACTGATGCCAATAATAAGAAAGAAGCCAATCGAGATGCCGAGGAGCCACGCGGTTGACACGGACTGTTGCAGGAAAATCCTTCGACAAAGAAACAAAAAGCCAATCAAGACAATTAAAGCGGGGAGCATCCACAAGCTCAGATTCGTTTGTGGTTCTGCAAAGAGGGGAACAACATGACGATGGAATTTGACCGCTCCGAGGTTCGTTGAAACAAACCGCATCCAAAAATCGAGAAACTTGTGGTAGACGCAAAAGAAAAGTGCAAGGCAGAGACATTGGATCGGAATAGAAGCGAGGAACGGGGCGAATCGGCTTTGGGATGTGGGCCGCATCGTAGAAACGCTCATTGTGCCGAAACCACGCCATCAGCCATCAGCGTGACCGTTTGACCGTCTGCAGGGAAGATCGTGTTGGGAAAGATTCGTCGTGCGGCGACTAATGCTGCTTGAGATTGCTGTTCAGAACAGTGGATGAGAGCTAACAGATCGACACCCGCTGCTTGAGCGATTGTCGCAGCTTGAGGCGCGCCGGAGTGTCCTGACGACGACCCCGGCGCCGGATTATCGGGGCCGAACGAGGCTTCGTGGATGAGAAATGGCACGCCTTTGACATGCTCAGCGATGGGAGCATGGTACGCCGTATCTCCAGTGAATGCGAATACCGCTCCGGATCGCTTATCGGTAAATTTATAGCATAACCCTTGCACGGGGTGGATGGTTCCAGATGTATCGATGTGGAATGCTTCCTCCTCATACGATTCACCGGGAGTCAACGGAATAATATCGGGGGCGCGTTCCAGTTGTGGGAAGCGGTCTGTTTGAAGGAAACGATGCGCCAACGAGATCACTTTCTCAGTATCTTCTGCTGGGCCCACAACTTTCAGGGGCGGGCGATCGGGGCGGTCACGCTGACGCATGCGCAGGTAGAAGAGCAGATGTGGTAAGCCGAGGTAGTGGTCGTGGTGGCAGTGGGTGAAGAAAAGATACTCCAGATTCATGGGGTTGAACCCGTGTTCGAGCATCCGAATTGCGGCGTTCCAGCCGGTGTCCACCAGATACTTTCCATTGATGATGAAACTTGCCGTATCATGCCCCGCCGTAGGGACGGCAGATGCAGTGCCAAGAAATGTTACTTTTGTCTGCGAATTTGTCATCTGATGCCTCTGTTTTCCAATTGGCGATTGACGCTTTTTGAGGTTACGTTTCACACATCAGAAACTCGGCAGAGGTCGGGGGCGAGTGTCCTGGGGATGCACCAGCGCGTGACGTTCATGCAACTGAGCCAAGAGGTGCAACCGATCTGGGGTAGCAGTGTCTAGCATCAGATCTGTGTACATGCCCCCGATCTTGAACCCATGAGCCACAGGACAGTGACGGCGGAGGTATTCGTCAACGCGAGCCAATTCCGGCTCGGTTTTTCCGTGCTTAATCAGGTTCATCGTAAACATGCGCCGGCGCTTGCCGCCACCGAAGGAAGCGTGGAAGGTATCGTGATAGAAGATCGCCAGATCGCCCGGAGTTGTTTCTAATGCGACATCCCCCGGAATCTCAGACGGTGGAATGCCCCATAGCTTCTGAGAATCTCTCGGTGATACGTTCTCAGTTCGCCAGAAAGAATCGGCGCGATGGCTGCCGGGAAGGACGCGCAAACAGCCGGTATCGCGGGTCACCGGGTCAAGATAGAAAGCCATTTTAATTGCGAACAGTTCCGGGTAAGTGCCGTCAGCGTGCCAACCGGTATCACCGGTGTAGTAGTTCCCATCGCCGGAAGCATAGCTGAAGTCCGCTCCAAGAATATCAGAGGCGATGCCGACGATGCGTGCGTCGTCGAGCAGCGTGCAGAGCCGTTCGCTGTGATCGATCGTCGGGACAATCATGGTACGTTTTGATCCGTCATGTGCCTTGCCACTGCCATAAGTTTGAAGCACATTGTTAAACTCTTCAGTGATCCAAGCGATCTCCTCCGGACCGAAGAGTTCAGGTACGTGGAGAAAGCCAAAGGTGTGGAAAAAGTTGAGTTGCTGTTCATTGAGGTACATGGGAAATCGTCTCCATAAATGGGTATAAGCGATGCGTAAACCGTAAGGTGTAATGCGTAAAAACTGACCGCTGACATGATACGCAATATGCCCTACTTTCTCGATTCGGCTTGCAATCGCGCAGCCTGTCCCGGATCGCCGATGTGCATGGTGTCGTAGGCCTGCTGCGAAGACTTGAATGGGCCAACCCCCTTATGCCCATGCCAGTCGCCCTGCGTCATAATCGGGTTTACCATGCCCGTTTCTGCCTCGCGTTTCGCAATCCATTTTTTCATCCGCGTCTCTAGCGTCCCAACGATATCCGGATGCGTTTCGGCGAGGTTATTATTCTCGTCGGGGTCCTCAACGAGATTGTACAACTCGACCGGCGGCTTGAAGTGGAAATCCGGCTCCAGCGCGAGAATCAGCTTCCATTCTGGCGTGCGCCAACCGTGCTTGCGCATCCACGTACATTCCGTGATATAAAACTCGCTCTCATGGGAAGCGACCTCGCCCCTGGCCATTGGCATCAAACTCCTACCATCAAATGCGATGTCCGTTTCAATTTCTGCCAATTCAAGGATGGTTGGCACAAGGTCTTTATGTTGGTTAAAACCGCTGACCCGTACCCCGGCGGGCACCTTGTTGGGGTACCGGATAATCAGAGGAACATGCAGGGTGACATCATAAATCCCATGATGGTCAAACCAGCATTCGTGGTCGTAGAGCGTCTCGCCGTGATCACCGTTGATGATGACGATGGTGTCGTCGAGAATGCCGCGGGCTTCCAGCGCGTTAAAGATTGTCTGGATGCAGGCGTCCATGTAGGCGACGGCGCCGTCGTATTGGGCGATGACGTAATCCTTATCTGTGATGCCGGGAGGCATCCACCTTGCAAAAAAGTCACAGAACGGCTTGAAGCTCATCACCGGTTCCATCGACTTATTGTTCGGATCACATTCGTCACCGTGATAGAACATCCGTTCGTAAGGTTCTGGCGGAAGGTAGGGCGCGTGAGGGTCCATGTGCCGCAAGAATAAGAGGAAGGGCGTTTCCTGATCGGCAAGGCGATTCAGTTCGGGGATGGTGACATTGTTGAGGTTCTGCGCTTTGGGACTCCGTCCCTCCGCCCAACTGCCCCATCCGGCGTAGTCCAGATAATTATCAAACCCACGTGAACTGGGGTTGCCGCTGAAACCGACGCAGGTGGTGTTGTAACCGACTTCGCGGAGCATCTCAGCCAGCGTTTTGACTTCGGATCTCAGCGGTCCCTGATGTCGCAACGCGACGACCTGCGTACTAAAAACGTCCATGCCGGTGCGCATCGACGCGTACGCACTGGTCGTCGGAATGTGTGCGCTGTACGTCCTCTCAAAGAGGGTACCGCCCTGAGCAAACCGATCAATATGCGGTGTCGTGAGGCGATGATAGCCGTAGCAACTCATGTGGGTTGCAAGCAGGGAATCGATTCCCATTAGCACAATATTCGGGTGTTTTGCCATAAGCGTTCGCAGTGCGGTGAAGCACCGTCGCTCCTTTCGGGAGGGCATTTTGATTCTTGAAATCTGTTGGCGTTAGTATAGCATGTTTAGAAATGAACTGCAACAGTCAGGACATTTAATCTCGCTATTGTGTTATGTTCGTGAAAGTGATATAATATCAACCAATAACTCGAAAACAGTTTGACAGGAGGAACGACAACAATGAGTCAGGAGAAGGTATTTCAGACCGGTGGCGTTGAACTCCGCGTTGACAACCGCACATTGGGTGACGACGGCGGGCCCGCGGTTCGCGTCTACGGCGATGTTGACGGTAAATCGGTGCAACTGCTCCGGTTCGACTGCTTCCGTAAAGATCCGCACTATCACTATGATCCGTCGGGGAAAAATGATCAAAGAAAACTCGACAAGGATGCCGTTCCAGATTCGATTGGCTGGACGATTGAGCAACTTGGACACAACCTGGCCGAGATGATTCGCACGGCTGGCTATGACGGTGTCGCCGCAAACGTTGACACGGCAGCGGTCGCTACGGTTCTGCCGGAAGTCGAATCCATCATGCGTGGCTAAAATGTGCGTCCGACAATTGTAGGGGCGGCCCTCGTGGCCGCCCATTACACACAAATACAGAGAGTCATGTCATTCAA
>JAPUIP010000816.1 GCA_027296925.1 Candidatus Poribacteria bacterium
CGATGCGGAAAATGACAAACTCCGCGGGACGTACAGGCGACACGCCGATGAGACAGATAAGCCGTCCGTTGTCGATGTCGTTTTGGGTCATGGTCGAGCGGTCACACTTTACAAAGTAAGCCTCATCTGGCTTCGTGCCCAGCAGGTGACCAGATTTCCATTCGTTAAACAGGAAGTCTTCAACGGTGCGTCGAACATTGTCCCACAAGCGTTCGCTGTTATTCTCAAAAACGACCCACTGTGTGCCCTTTTCGATTGAGCGTTCCAGGAAGGCGAAGTAACGACGCAGATTGACATACTTCCACTCGGGGTCGGAGCTGATGGTGCGTGCGCCCCACAAGCGATACCCGCGGCCCTCGAAGAAGCGGAAAGCGTTAACCCCTTCCGGGTTCAGGATGTCCTGTTGCGCCTTGTTCAGCAGAAACTCAAAGCCGATTGCCAGTCGCACGACTTCATTTGCGGGCGCTTTATGGACCCCGTTCTCGACATCATTTCGAGCATAAATTCCGGCGACGAATCCGCTCGGTGGCAGATTCAGTTCGTCTTGGTTAATCGGGTCGAAGATTGTCACCCAAGGGTAATAGAGGGCGGCATGCGTCGAATCCACCTGGCCTCGGTATTGAAGCACCTCAGAGGTCAGATGGTCATTTGCCGAATCCAGCACAGCGATTCGATAACGCATCTTGAGACAGTGGTTAATCAGGTGTCCCTGGATCTGGTCGGCTCTCGGTGCATTGGCGGTGTAATTATAGGAGTAGCCGGGGGCGGCCACAATGGAGATGTCCTCAATGTCTTCAAGAACGAAGAACCCGGTCTTGACCGTATCGTTTGGATCAGATCCGGTCCCCTCGGTCCCTCTGTAGTCAGCCGGTGCAGGAAGATTTCCATCCGTACCACCTTCAAGCCGATAAAGCTGTTGACGTTGGTCCTGGGAGGCTGTCGGAGGCGTCAGCGCGTCAATCACATTGCTTCCCAGCAGGGCTTCCGCCATTTCGGCTCCGGCATCGATTGATGCGTCGGGGAGAATGGCAAAAGGAACGCTCAACGCCAACCGACGAGAGTTCGGATTCGGCGCGAAGTAATCGGTCAAGGCGTTACGATGACTTAGATGGAAGCCAAAGCCTGAAAACACCTCGGACGTATCATACTGCTCTTCCGGCCGCTTCGGGCGAATAATCGGGCGCTCGATAGCGACATCCACGGTCAGCAAGCGCACAGTATTGATTGTATCCAAATCACTAATCGTCCCGTCGGGTTGTCTCAAAACCAGATCGTCGCCAACACGTACGACGTCGTGGAGTACTGGCGTCGGCGGGCTATCGGTTGTGACCAAAACGGTATCGTGCTCTCGGATACGTCGGACCTGTGGCGTGTCCAGGTTCGTGTCTGGGTCCCGGACTAATACTAGGAGATTGTCGCTCAACCGGGGGAGGAAGGTGACACGCAGATTACCAGCTTGACCGGGGAAACGGGCCCTGAGTTCGATGTTGGCCGGAGCGGGTGAATCGACGTGGGCGTTGTCGGTGGTTGCATGTTGTCCGCCGTTTTCGATCCGGGAGACATACAGGCGTCTGCCCCCTTCCTCAAAGAACGCACGCACAGCGTGAGCAAGAAAGTTAGTCTGGGGTTCACTTAAGTCGCTGAATGTTAAGGGATCAAGTCCCCCGTAGATGCGCTCGAAATCAGCGAAACTGGTCAGCAGTTCTGGCTCGCCTTCCGTTGGGCCAAAACGTGCAGGGCCTATGAATCCAGCCGTACTGGTACTGACCCCCTCGATTGTCTTTGCGCGAAAACTGACCTCCTCGACGTAAACGCCTGGGGCGAGATATTCTGGCATGTTAAAACCTCCTTTTCAAATTACGGCGGTGATGTGTTGCGATCTATCCAAAGTTCGGCTGCTGGCAATCCCCACGGTTCCGTTGTCGGCAGATCGGCTGTCCGTAACACAAGTTCCTGACCGTACACCAGCTCAAATGACAACGCTTCGACGGGGGTTCCGTTGGGAGGCGATTGCGAGTATGTCGGCCAAATTACCCCCGGTGATTGATTGAAAATGGAACGCAAATCCGGAGGATTTCTCTCACCGAATTGGTTTTCTTCACCAAGTGGAAACTCTAAGGTATCCGGACTAAAGCGTACCCGAACGCTCAACGTCCACCGTTGCTGATTGAACGGGAGTATTTGGAGCGTCTCCGGAGGCGATGCTCCGGGAATGTTGATGAACGTCGGGTAAGGAAATAGAACAGCGATGCAACCGCGCTCGTCTGAGATGCCATACCATCTTCTCCCATTGACTTCGACCTCTAGCACCGCATGCGCCGCCGGACGTTGCGTCCCAGCCTCGATCAGACATGCGCGAACGGCTGTCAATCCCGGCGTAGCACGTCGGGTCGGCGCTGAAAAAAGATAAAAGCCAGGCGGGCGACTGATCGGCGGACTTCCCGTTGGAAACGAACTTCCATTGAGGAATACCCCTCTGTAATCCAACGGTAACTCTACCCCGAAGACCATAGGTATAAACCGATTCTGTTCGTCTCTGACCTCAACGAAAAAACGCCTCTGAATCGGTGGACTGGTTGTTGAGACCCCGTTTTCAGCAGGGCGTTCAATATCATGCAATCCGGGCAATCCCTGAAATGCATAAACCCCTGAGCCCGTTGGGAACGCTCTGATAGCGGGTCGGGATGCGGCGATGCCGGGTGGAGACGCCACGATTACCGGACGTGCGGTGACTAGCAAGCTGTCGCGTACCTGTGCGTCTCGCACCGCATCCCAAAAGCGGATGCCCAACAGTGTGAAAACTGTTGTCTGTTCAAGTCGCGTTTGGATATTAGGAACGGGCTGATTCATCCTGCGCTCAAAAGTCCCTTCTGATTTCTCGGTAGTCGAAAGTGCGTTCCTGTACCAATTCTCCTTCTGCCAACGGCAGCGTCGATTCAATCCTTATATTTCTGGCGATGTATGGCACAGACAGTTGATACAAGTTTTCAGCGAATGTCTCCCAAATACGAAACATGTCCTCATTCGTCAGTTCAGCGAGGATAACTTCGACGGTATCATCGGGTTGAAAAACGTTCGGCGCTACAGCGTTCAGAAGACCGGCAGGGAGAATGGGTGTATCCTCAATGGTCCGTATCATCCAACCGGTAATGGTGTGCTGCAACGAGGCATCCTGTCCCCACGCAGTAAGCAGGAAATGTAAGTCCAGCGGCAGTTGCGTTTGCATGTGGCGTCCATCTGGCCCAATCCGCCCACTCGGAATACGATGCGTACCGTTTGGAATAACGCGGTATAGAAACAGGGATACGCCGGCCGCCATCGGTTGGGAGAAATCTCTGGGCAGATAGACCCTGAATTCAAGCTCGTTGTTGAAATCCTCGGGCCGATAATTCGTCCGTAGGAGATGGATGACGGCTTCACCGACGGCAGAAATCGCACGATAACTCGCCATGATTTTACCTCCACAGTCACTCCTGAAAAGGGTATGAAAGCACAAAAGAATAAACAAAACGTCTACCGCCTGTAAGGGGTAAACTCTCTTCACTCCTGACAACTAATCCCATCCGATATAACTGTCGGAGGCGATTGCTCGCAGCGCTCAATCGCAGGCCCAACTGCTCACTCACCTGATCGGATGTTGCCCTTCCGAGTTTCTGCACGACTTTCAAAGTGACGCTTAATGCGTGCGTGAGATGGCCTAAAATCTCCCAGTTTCCTTTTGCATCACAATAAAGTAGTGCCAAAGACTCTTCCTTCGCAACGACCCCCAGAATCTCTTTGAGTTCTGAATTGGCATTCCCTCGTCTGATGAGCAGGTATTTCTCAGCAAATTCTTCTCTATCTCGTTCATGAAAAATCTTCAAAATCTGGCGCAGGCAAGTCAGCGTGACATGCTGGATCTCCAGAAAATCGAGGACCAACAGTCCTGAAGACGGCAAATCCCTCAACTCCTGGCGGATGCGCTCATTAATGTGTTGCCCCTGTTCCATTGTGAACAGATTTTCGGCCTGACTCTCACGCTTCAGAAAGAATATTTTTTTAGAAGTCTGCACCATTTTTCTCCCCCAGAATCATTTGCTACATTATGATAGTCTTTGGGAGAGAAAAATGCTCCACATCGGTTGCTTTTTTTTCAACAAATTTTGACTTTTTTCCATTTTGGGCTTTTCGGTATTCAGAGGGGGGGCATCCTTCAATTTGCTTAAACACCCGCCCAAAATGAGTCAAACCGTTGAAGCCAACATCGAAGCAGATCTGTGTAATCAGTAGGTTCGTCTCGTTGAGAAGTTGTTTCGCTTTGGTGACGCGAAACGAATTGAGATATTGGGATGGGGACATCCTCATTTCCCGTCGGAAGAGGCGACAAAAATAACAGGGGCTCAAGCATGCCTTTCGGGCAATCTGCTCAAGCGAAATGTCTTCTTCGTAATGGGCATGGATAAAATCTAATGCGCGCTGGATTCGACTTTCAATGGACGGTGGGGAATGATTGGAATT
>JAPUIP010000817.1 GCA_027296925.1 Candidatus Poribacteria bacterium
CGCCGGCGTAGACAATTACCTGTACCGCAGCAACAAAGTACGCGCCTAACAGCACAAACAATCCCGCCAACGAAAAAAAGGTCAGCATCAACGCAAGCACACTGTGAATGGGATTCTTAAAGACAACGACACAAACCGCTGCGCCAAGGGCAAGTATGCCAAAAATAATAAACAGAATCGGTTCAGTTCCCATGTTTCTCCTCTTTATAAGATGAGGATTCCTCCATGAAACTCAGAACGCCTCGGTCGTCGACCGGTTCGGGTTCCCGCCTCATCACTAGCGCAGTTGCGAGAACTCCACCAACGATGAAGGCGGCGACAACATTTAACACACCAACCAGTACCGTCGATTGTGTGAATGCCCAAACCGTCGCCGTCACAACGATTGTCGTAAGCGCGACAGGTAGTAGGAGCTTCCAGCCGAGATTCATTAGCTGATCATACCGGAATCGCGGCAACGTCCATCGAACCCAGATGAAGCCGAAGAGGAATAAAGCAGTTTTCAGAAAAAAGATTCCAAATGAAATCAATCCGCTCCAAAATGGCCCGCCGACCTTTTCCAGACCGAAGAAATGCCAACCACCGAGAAATAGCGTGACGGCCACAGCAGAACCAACGATCATGTGCATGTACTCCGCCATGAAATACATGGCAAATTTCATACTACTATATTCCGTATGATAACCGCCGATAAGTTCCTGTTCAGCTTCGGCGAGATCAAACGGGAGACGGTTCGTTTCTGCAAATGCGGACGTGGTAAAAATCAGAAAGGCAGGAAAATGAATGAAGATATTCCAGTTCCAGGGCTGAGGTCCCTGTCCCTGTTGAATCGCAATCTGTCGGAGACTGAGCGACCCCGAGAGCATCAGGACGCCGATAATTGAAAGCCCCAACGGTAATTCATAGCTAATCATCTGCGCTGTAGAACGCAAACCACCGAGGAACGAGTACTTGTTATTCGACGCCCAGGCGCCCAACACAACGCCATAAACCCCTAAAGACGTAATGGCTAAGATGTAAAGAATACCGATATTAATGTCGGAGATCTGAAGGGGAATCTCATGTCCTGCGATTGTGATTGAACTGCCAAACGGAACCACCGCACAAGTCACGAGAGCCGGGACGAGAATAATCGCGGGGGCAATTACGTAAATCGCCCTGTCGACGTGGGTTGGAATCAAGTCTTCTTTCATCAGGAATTTAATACCGTCAGCGAGTGGTTGCAAAAGCCCCCACGGGCCAACTCGGTTGGGCCCATGCCGGTCCTGAATCCATCCGCTCACTTTGCGTTCGGCAAGAATCATCGCCATGACGCCAATCAGTAGCAAAGCAACGGCGAAAAGAATTTTGATCAATGAGCTTATGATTAAAACGTGTAACGGTAAATCCATATCCCCTCCTCATTTGGCTATTGACAACTGTTGATTGACAATAGCCACAACCCCGGTAAAAAGCCACTATGAAGTGTTTCAAGCTTAAAGGGAGAGCCGTGATACCAGGGCTTACTTGGTTCGTTTCCGGCGAGTCGACACTTCTCCCTTGCGAGGGGGAGCAGTTGCTCAATTGTCATCCTGAAGCTTTACACCGCTGTCGCCGATTTTCTGATGCGTTGCGTCTTGATAGCCGGGGACATTCTCCGCAATGTCCATCGCGATTTCTCCGGCAAAATGATAATCGATATCGCCGCCCAATCGTTTGGCGACCTGCTGGATGATCTCCCAGTCGGTACGGGCTTCGCCGGGCGGATCGACCGATTTGTGTATGCGTTGCACCCAACCACTCGAATTGGTAAACGTTCCGTCCTTTTCGGCGAAAGTAACCCCCGGCAGCACAACATCAGCTAACTTGGCGACGTCTGACTCGAAGATGTCTTGCACGACGAGGAAATCGACGCTTTCCAGTGCCTTCTGCGATGTCTCATCAAGGGGCCGTTCCGGAGCGCCATTCACGAGGTAGACCGCTTCCGCGTTCGACAGACCTTCCCATAGCGCCTCGTCTTCCAATACGGAACCATTCCCGAGCCCCAGCATATCCCGGGCGCCGCGTGTATTGGGGTTCTTGTCAGCTTCAATCGCGAACTGCGGAAATTTATGTTCCTCACCCGGCTCACGTCCAAACAGACCAAACCGATCGGTTTTCAGCACTTCACGCCCCAACTTCTGCAACACGTAGTTTTCCTCGTTCGTGCCTTGTGCGGAACCGACGACAACCTTTGATTCCGCATCCACCCCAGAAAACTTCTCGACAATGAGGTTCAGCGCATCCGCCCACGACGTCGGCACCAGTTCACCGTCTACTCGTTTCATTGGAATTTGGAGCCGATCCTCGCTATTGACGTAATGGTAGCCAAGCCGCCCATCGTCGCACATCCAGTGCTGGTTGATATCCGCGTGGAAACGGGGTTTCAGACGATAAACGCCATCCTCTTTAAAATCAAGGGTGATATTACACCCAACGCTGCACCCCGGACAGATGCTGTTGACCGTCTTCATGAACCACGGGCGCGACTTGAAAAGGAAGTCCTTGCTAATCAAGGCACCCACCGGGCAGATGTCGACGACGTTGCCGGCCAATTTGTTATCAAGTAACTGGAGAGGGGTTCCATCATGAGCGCGTGGAATATCGATCTCATCGTGCGACCCGCGGTGGATGAGCCCAAGCTCTCCCGTTCCTGAAACTTCATGACAGAAACGGATACAGCGGGTGCAAACAATACATCGGGTGGAGTAGAGCAATACATCAGGACCGAGGTCTTTTTTCGGCGGAACGTTCTTCACTTCGACATATCGGCTCGTGCCGCGGCCATGGTTAAAGCTAAAGTCCTGGAGATCACATTCGCCGGCCTGGTCGCAAACAGAACAATCGAGCGGGTGGTGAACCAACAAGAATTCCAGAATATCCTCCCGCGCCTTCTTGACACGCGGCGAGTCTGTCCGCACGATGAAATCATACTTTCCATCAAGCTTTCGATCTGGCGGCGCTGTCCGTAAAACTGTCGTACAACCGGTCGCAAGCTGGCGATCCGGTACAATGGCGCCCGCAGGTGGAAAAAAGACATGAGGTTCCACAAGGCACATCCGGCAATTTGCCGGACGGCTCAATCCGGGATGGTAGCAGTAGTACGGCACCTCAATCCCATGCAACCGGGCCGCTTCAATCACATTGATTCCGTCCGGAACCTCAACCTCGAGATCGTTCAATTTAATGAAAGGCATGATTGTCCTCGTTGTGTGATGCGTATTGCGTAGGATTCCACAGGCGCCGTCCACATTTTACTCTTCCATCAGTCTCGGGACGATCCGCTGTTGGAGCGCATAGTTTTCTTCGGGTGGAACCGTTGCTTCTTCGATCGGTAGGGTTACGCATCTGCCTTCACGAATATGCGCTTCAAATTCAGGGCGGAATTTTCGCATATAGCTCACGGCAGGCCACGAGACGGCGATTCCGAAGACGCAGATTGTGTTCCACGTCATCGTGTCTACGTTTGCGATGTTGTTTGCAACACTCTCGAGTAGGTTCAGGTCTTCGTAAATCTCTTCCGTTTCGCCGGTATCACCCCATCTGCCGTTTGCCGTGATGCCAAACCTCGGGCGCGTAACGGTTGTCTGTCGTCCTTCACCGTGTTCGATCCGATCCACAATGTCTCTCACCCAA
>JAPUIP010000818.1 GCA_027296925.1 Candidatus Poribacteria bacterium
GGTATCATCTACAACGATGTCACGATTAACATTGTCGATACACCCGGTCACGCCGATTTTGGTGGCGAAGTGGAACGTATCATGAACATGGTCGATGGGGTGTTGCTCCTTGTTGATGCGGTTGAGGGACCCATGCCGCAGACGCGATTTGTGCTGCAAAAGGCGTTAGCTGCCGGACACAACGTCATTTTGGTTGTCAACAAAATCGACCGACCGGCCGCCCGTCCGGATGTCGTGGTTGATGCGATGTTCGACTTGTTCATTGATCTCGGCGCAAACGACGAACAGGCGGATTTTCCCGTGCTCTATTCAAACGCACTCGATGCACAGATTGGATTTTCACCCGATGCACTGGCGACAAATTTACGACCGCTCTTTGATACCATCATCGAACATATCCCGACGCCTGCCGTCGATTTCACGGGCCCGACACAACTGCTCGTCAGCGCACTCGAATATAGCAGCTATGTCGGGAAAATCGCAATCGGTCGGCTCAACAGCGGAATCATCCGAGCCGGTCAGGCGATCGCACAGATTGACGCTGGCGGGCAATTGACACGTGGGAAAGTGGCTGAAGTCTACATCTTCCGTGACCTCAAACGGGTGTCGCAGCCGGAAGTCTACGCGGGGAACATCGTTGCTGTGGCCGGGCTACCCTCTGTCGGCATTGGCGCCACGCTGACCGACCCGGAAAAACCGACACCCCTTCCGCCAATTCCGATCGAAAAGCCAACGGTACGGATGACATTCTGCGTCAACGACAGCCCGTTTTCTGGGCGAGATGGACGATTTGTCACAAGCCGTCAAATCCGCGAGCGACTGTTGCGGGAGCTTGAAAGCAATGTTGCCATGCGTATCGAGGAAACCGACCGTGCCAGCGATTTTATCATCTCCGGTCGCGGTGAACTCCACCTCGCCATTTTCATCGAGACGATGCGTCGTGAAGGCTATGAATTTGCTGTCAGCAGGCCCGAAGTCATTTTCAGAAAAAGCGGAAACGGTCTACTGGAGCCGATCGAGAAGGTCTTTGTACAGGTGCCAAACGACTATGTGGGCGCAGTGAGCGAAATGCTCGGTAAGCGTCATGGTTTTTTGGCGGGCATGCGCTACGGCGAAGACGGTACAGTCGACTCCACCTACCATGTTCCGATACGAGGAATGCTCGGATTTCGTCAACCGTTTCTGACCGCCACCCGCGGGACTGGAATCTACCACACGCTCTTTCACGGTTACGAACCGTTTACCGGAGAGATTGAGACCCAATCCCACGGCTCGTTAATTGCCCTTGAGACCGGCCGGGCGACCGGGTACGCTTTGATGAATCTGCAACCGCGCGGGACGTTTTTCATCAGACCGGCAGACGAAGTGTACGCCGGACAGGTTATTGGACAACACATACGCGATGAAGACTTGGTCGTCAATGTTTGCAAAACGAAACATGCAACCGGCCATCGCGCAACCCCGAAAGCGATGCAAGAAGGTCTGTCCATGCCACGAACCTTATCGCTCGACGAGACCATCGAATATCTCGACGGAGATGAGCTGCTTGAGGTCACACCCCATTCTCTGCGGATACGGAAGAAGGAGCTGAATCACAATCAACGGCACCGGGCGCCGAAACAGTCCAAACAACGGAGCTAAGGAATGGCTACCCAATGACTCCTACATTTTGGATGGGATCCTTTTGATTGGCCGAGCGAGAAAAAATGTTAGTGACTGAAGCCACCCGCCTCACAACGGAAAGGAACAGATGCTGAATCTGGACATGTATCACAATCCCAAGATGACCGAGAACCTCGACCAACTCGATGAAAATATCGTCGAGAAACTCTCGCATCGCAACAAAAAGAATGGATTGTCGGAAAACTCGAAGGCAACGTATCGATCCATTATCCGAGACTATAACCAATTCTTGGCAGATAACGAGCTGCATGTCTCCCAAGTCTCGCTGAAACGGTACTTCGATGAGATCAAAGGCAAGTATCGCGCCGCAACGTTAAACCTGCGCAAATATGCCCTGCTGAAAATCATCAAAGCCGAACTGGGGGAAAACAATATTCTCATGACCCTCGCCATTGAAAAGGTCTTTGAGCAGATTGACTCCTATCAGATGGATAAAGCCGTCGTGACCGCCGAATGCTTAACCGAAGATGAGGTCGAGACGATCATAGAAGCCGCCCAGTCGCTCAAAACGAAATTACTCGTCTTGTTTCTCTTCAAGACGGGGTGTCGAGTGAGTGAGATGATCCACGTTCGCCTGACCGATTGTGAGCCCACCAAAGACTATATCAAGGTGCGGATTCTCGGCAAGGGGAACAAGGAACGGAAGGTCTACATCTCCAACGAACTGTATGAAGAGATTCGGGCGGAATATCAAGGAGAGGTGTATCTCTTTGAGTCGAGAACGGGAGATCAGTTAAAGCGAAATAACGTCTTCGTTCAGATTCGGCTGGCGGGCCGACGCGCCGGCTTCACCCATGTCCACCCCCACATGCTTCGCCATGCACGGGCCACAGACTTGCTCTTAAACAAGGAGATTTCACTGAAGGCAGTCTCCAAGTATCTGGGACACGCATCAACCGCCGTCACAGCAGATATGTATATCCACGATGATTTTTCGGTGAATGAGATCTTTTCAAGAGATCGGTTTTGATCGCGGGGATACCATGCACCACAAGCGATATAGAGACATTCACGATGGCTTGGGGAACGGTACTGTCGGGGCAATCGTCGGCTGATACCCCCTAAAACGCACCAGAATCCCCCAGGTGACGACGTTTTGACGGGGGATAGTGGAATATAGGGGAAGCGAAATGGACACGTTACCGGCACAATATGAATAAAATTTTCAAACTCATTGGAACGTCGCTTGGCAGTTGGGCGGGCTGGTGGCTTGGGGCGCATATCGGAATGATGACCGCCGTCGTTGTCAGTGCCATTGGTGCCGGCGTCGGTCTCTACGTGGCACAACGCCTGTGGCGGGACTATCTGAACTGACGGGTATTGCCCCCGTTCGGACGCCCCTGCCTATACGTCATAACTAACGCCGAAACAGTCACTTGAACCATGACCGTGAGCGCAAGTCCGCCTCATGCGAAATGAGAGGTGCAACCGATGAGTCCACAGACCAAACGGCGTCTTCTCCAACTTGCTGTCCTGATGCTTTGCGTCCCTGCCGTCTACATTGCCTTGGGTGTCGGCACGTCGCCGAAGCCTTATCCGATCGAAGATTTCTCGCAGGATACGACCTCCCCTGTCCTGAGAGTCATCGACGGCGATACGGTGCAAATTCAATACGACGGCAAGCCCACGCCGGTGAGACTCATCGGTGTGGACACGCCC
>JAPUIP010000819.1 GCA_027296925.1 Candidatus Poribacteria bacterium
ACCGGGAGTTCAGGATTGCCTACCTCCTACCGGAGTCGCCGCTGACGCTCCCAGAAGAACCCGCGCGGGTTGGGGAGTATCTGGTGGAGATTGATGGGATTGTAGTTGACGGACAGGTCAACCTGCCGGAGCAACTCCAGCGGAAAAGTGGCAGGCGCGTCACAGTGAAGCTCAACGACAAGCCGGAACTTGACGGCGCCCGCGAATTGATTGTCCAACCCATCGACGAAGGTAAACATGCCGATCTCCGCTACAAGGACTGGGTGCGCTGCAATGAGGCGTATGTGCACGAAAAGAGTAACGGACGGCTTGGATACGCGCACATCCGTGCGATGTCCTACGAGGCTTACCTCCAGTTCATCGCCGACCTCGATACAGAAACGCACGGCAGAGAGGGCGTCATTATTGACGTGCGCTTCAACGGCGGTGGACATATTGCGCCGTTCATTCTCGATGTCTTGCACCGAAAAGCCTACACGCGATCGAGCTATCGTGGGGTGGTGAGTACGGTGGACACGAACCTCGCAGGCAACCGCATCCTGGGGAGACCCGTCATCTTAATTACCAATGAACATTCCGGGAGCAACGCGGAGATGTTTAGTGAAGGCTTCCGACGGTTGGGACTCGGTAAAGTGGTCGGCATGCCCACGGCGGGAGCAGTCATCTGGACATGGAGCTGGACTTTGCTTGATGGGACTTCTTTCCGTTTGCCTCGGTTGCAGGTCACCACGCTGGAACGTGAAAACACGGAAGGTACTGCGCGCCCGGTTGATGTTGAGGTTGATCGGCCACTTGGTGAAGCCGCACAGGGTGTGGATAGTCAACTCGACGTCGCGGTTGCGCAATTGCTGGCGCAGATTGATAATGGAGAGGAAGATGAAGAAATCGAACCAATAGGAAAATGAGATTCAATTCCGCCTGGTGTTTCGTATTTCACGTTTCGCTATCACGCATCACAGGAGGTCATCGTTGAAAATCAAAGAGATTAAGACCGTCAAAGTCAACATTCCATCCCGCGACATCACTCGCACACCGCCCCGTCGCCCAGCCTGGACAGAAAATGCTGAGGTCGCCAACCCGATGTCCAAATACCCCCAATACAAACGCCACAGATCCAGTTGGACTCCGAACTGGGGGCCGGTCTTTGTGAAAGTCACCGCAGAGGATGGCACATGGGGGCTGGGTCAAACCTCATTCGGCAGACCGGCTGCCGTGATTATCGATGACCACTTTGCTCCGATGCTCACGGGCGAAAGTTGCTTTGCGGTCGAGAAGATTTGGGACATGATGTTCCGCATGTCGAAACCCTACGGTTCGCTTGGCTTGACAAGCTGCGCGATGAGTGCGGTTGATCTGGCCGTGTGGGATCTCATTGGCAAGATCAAGAACCAACCCGTCTACGAATTGTTGGGTGGGCCGGTTCGGGACAAACTCTTCGCGTATGCAACGGGCAATGATACCGACTGGCAGCTTGAGCTCGGCTTCAAAGGGGTGAAGCTGGCATGTCCGTATGGGCCCGCTGACGGGCTTTGGGGACTGAAGGAGAACGAAAAGCTCGTTGCCAAAACGCGGGAGTTGGTCGGTGACGATGTGGAGATTATGCTGGATTGCTACATGGCGTTTGATGTCGATTACACGATCCGTTTAGCCCAGAGGCTTCGGCCGTATCGGCTGAAATGGATTGAGGAATTTCTCATCCCGGAAGACATCGATGGACATGTCAAGGTGCGTGAGGCGGTGAACTGGGTTTCGCTCGCGAGCGGGGAGCATCTATACACCCGTTGGCCCTTCAAGCAGGTCATCGAGAAAAGATGTCTCGATATTCTGCAGCCTGATATCTTCTGGGTCGGTGGAATCACCGAATGTGTTAAGATCTGCCACATGGCCGACGCCGCCGGGCTAACTGTGATTTTCCACGGGGGAGGCCTGCATCAATATGGACTCCATCTTTCGGCGGCAATGCCCAACACCCCCTGGGTGGAGTATTTCATCGGATCGCCTCCCGGCGTGCCGTTGGAGGAGATGAAATGGGGTGCAAGTGCTTGGGAGGTGTGTGCTTCCATTCCGAAAGAGAGCTACATTGCGCCGAATGCAGGGCCCGGCTTCGGATTGGGAATTTCCGAGGAATGGCTCACGCCGTTTTGGGATTGATACGCATTTCAATCTGTCTGTAACTTGACTTTGGTAAATTAACTGCTAATGACCCGCAAACCCTTGAAAAGGTTCGACAGCGGTTGTGAACAATCATCTCCGGAATGCACATCCGCAAGAGGAACGTTCTGACCGCTCTTTGGGCTAACCTTTTCAAGGCTGCATTTCGCTCTATTTACCAAAGTCAGAGCCATAGCCTCTGCCAAAATATAAGGCCCCTTCTGATGCGAAATAGGGCCCACACCCAATTGATCTTATGGCCGAATTATACGATAATATTTGCAACTTCGGTTAGAAAACCCTGTCGGGTGTGAAAAGGTTGTGCCAAGGTCAGGGAAACCTTCTCCTTTTCTCGCCCAGATGCTTGCCTCCATTGGGTTTTCAATTCATCCTCAGTACGGATGCCGGGTCGTCCTCGATAGTGGCCTGGCGTCCGTATCAGTCTATCCCTCCCAACGAAACACTCTCCCTTCCGAATCATCAAACAAACCATCTATATCTATATTCTGCCTTCCCCACACGGCTCTGGCTGACGAAGTCTTCCCCTTTTTGCTTGACGTATCGTCGGGAGTTTGATACGCTCTCCTTGCAGCACCTTCGACGACTCTTCACAGGGGGAAGCAAATATGAGCATCAGCGTTGGTATTGTGGGACTCGGTATGTTTGGGCCAGCGTTCATCAAGTCGTTTAAGGAATATCCCGACGTGCATCGCCTTGCCTTGTGCGATCTTCGCGCAGATCGATTAACAAAGTGGGCGACCCAGTTTGAAATCGGTGAGACCTATTCCAGTCTTGACGAAATCTGCAAGTCGGACATCGATGCGTTAGCGATTATCACGCAACCGTGGCTAAATGCACGTCAGGCAAGGGGATGAGGGCGGGCAAGCATATCTACACCGCTGTCCCTGCAGCATATTCCCTGGACGAGTGTGACGACCTGGTGGAAGCCGTGAAGCAAACGGGCATGATTTACATGAACGGCGAGACCAGCTTCTTCCGACCGGAGGCGGCGTTCTGTCGTCAGAAGGCAGAAGCGGGCGCGTTTGGCGAGTTTGTCTACTGTCAGGCAGAATACTTCCACGATATGAGTCACGGACTTTACGATGTGGCAAAGAACCGCTGGGGCGATCCGCCGGGAACGTAATACTCCGACAACATGCCGCGCTGCTACGAGCAACGTCATCAACGACAATTTGCGCAAAAGGTGATTAGGCAACCAACCGTCCATTTGTACTCAGTTCATCGCGCAAACACTTGCGGCAGTAGTAGATCGGATGCGCCTTCCGATAAACAAAGCCCTTCGCTTCAGTTCCACACTTCTCACAGTGTTGTCCTTTGATCTCATGAATCGCTTTGGTAATTTTTAATGATGATGGAGTTTGCATTCGGATTTTCCTCTTGGAATTCACGATAAGGGAATAGGTTATTTTCTAAT
>JAPUIP010000082.1 GCA_027296925.1 Candidatus Poribacteria bacterium
CTTCACGCTGGTCACTCTTGTAGAGTCACTAAGGGTGCTTCTTATGGCAATCATTCAAAAGAAGGACGGAGCATGGATTATTGGGATTGGCATGGCTGCTTCTATCCTGACAGCCGCATACCAGATGATAGGGGGCATTTATGAGGAAGCTGTCCCGCTCATCTTCGATTACGTCTACCTTTATGGGCTTCTCGCTTTGCTGATTTCGATGTCCGTCTATCTCGCCCGACGCTTTGCGCAGACGAACAAAAATCTCGAAAAACTGAACGAAGAGTTGGAAGACCGCGTCGAGCAAAGAACTGAATTTATCCGCCGAACCTTCGGCCGCTATTTGACGGATGAGGTGGTCGAAAATCTGCTGGAATCGCCGGAGGGTTTGGAGTTCGGGGGCGGCAAGCGCAAGGTCACGATTCTGATGTCCGATCTCCGAGGATTTTCACCGTTGGCGGAAGGCCTACCGCCGGAGAAGGTGGTTTTGCTGTTAAACACGTATCTGGGAACCATGACCGATGTCATTCTCAAATATGAGGGCACCATCGATGAGTTCATTGGCGATGCCATCTTGGTCCTCTTCGGCGCCCCGATGAAGAAAGCGGATGATGCGGAGAGAGCGGTCGCTTGTGCTGTGGAGATGCAACTGGCGATGGAGCAGGTCAATGCACAGAATCGCCAAAACGGCTTACCGGAAATAGAAATGGGGATTGGCATCAACACGGGCGAAGTGGTGGTTGGAAATATCGGCTCGCAAAAACGCGCCAAATACGGCGTTGTCGGCAGCCATGTCAACCTGACCGCCCGCATCGAGTCCTATACCGTTGGTGGGCAGATTCTCATTTCTGAAGGCACCTTCAACGAAACCCAATCCCTGGTCAAGTTTAATCAGCAAATGGAGGTCGAACCCAAAGGTGTCAAGACGCCGATTACCATTTATGAGGTGGGCGGAGTCGGCGGAAAATATAATCTGTTTCTGCCCGAAGGTAAGGATGAATTGCGTCCATTGCCAGAGGAGAGCCCGATTCGATATACGATACTGGAGGAGAAGTTTGCGGATCGAACCGTATTCACAGGGAGTTTGGTGAGCCTTTCCGCCAAAGAAGCAGAGGTTCGCACTGAGCATCCCGTCCCCTTCTTGAGCAATCTCAAAATAACGCTTGTTGATGCGAACGGTGAAGAAATCCCCGGCGATCTCTACGGGAAGGTGATGGAAAGCCCCGCCGATAATCCCACCCATTTTTATCTGCGTTTTACCTCAGTGTCTTCGGAAGTTGCGACGTCTTTCCAGGGCTTCTCAATCCCACCGAGTTTTCCAGAAACGACGCTCGGTTAGCAATGAAACCCTCTTGACAATTGACTGAGTCGCTTGCTATACTTAGCCCGTTGGTTTCAAGTCATCGGGGCAACAGGCAAAGAGCATACACGAACTCATGAATATTCACCATAAAATCACGGACCTCCAGCTTGTTCATCCCTTCAAAATCGCTCGGCGAGCCGTCGATCAGTTCCGTCAGGTCATCTCAGTTGAGATTGATGGTGGACTCGGTGAGACGGCGCCGGCGCGTTTTTATGGCGAAACTGTCGAAACGGTTCAGATCGCTTTTGAGATTTTTGATTCCCTCCTCAATGACAACCTCGACGCCATCCAAACTGTCATGGCTCAGCTTGAATCCGTCCTGGGCGGGAACTCCGCAGCAAAGTCTGCTATCGATATGGCGCTGCACGACCGACTTGGCAAGGCTTTGGGTGTCCCGCTTTACCGCCTGTGGGGGCTCGATCCGAATGCGACGCCTCGCACCTCTTTCACAATTGGGCTCGACGAACCGGAAATTATGCAGCAGAAAGTCCGTGAGGCAGCGCCATATCCCATCCTCAAGATTAAGCTGGGCACGCCCCGTGACCTTGAGATTATTCGTGCCATCCGTGAGGTCACTGACAAGCCGATCTATGTCGATGCCAACACCGCGTGGACGCCCAAAGAGGCGGTACGTAAGATTCGTGCGCTCGTACCTTACGATATTGCGCTCATCGAGCAACCGACCAAACCGGACGACCTGGAAGGGCTGAAGTTTGTCCGCGAGCATACCGACCTCCCCATTATTGCCGATGAAAGCGTGAAACATGCCGCCGATATTCCTGCGCTGGTGGGGTGTGTGGACGGCGTCAACATCAAACTGGTCAAATGCGGCGGTCTGCTTGAAGCGATGCGAATCATCCATGTCGCACGGGCGCATGGGTTGCAAGTGATGATCGGCTGCATGATCGAAAGTTCGCTGGGCATCACGGCAGCGGCGCATCTGACGCCACTTGTGGATTATGCAGATCTGGACGGCCATCTGCTGGTTGCAAACGATCCGTATGTCGGTGTAACGCTTGAGGCGGGTAAGCTCATCCTCCCCAATCGCCCGGGGATTGGTGTCGTCCCCAAAGGTGACACATAAGCAGTGACTGGAGCGTCCGAAGCGATTGCATTCTATATTTTAACTGACTGATCAGGAGGACTTTGTGAACCGAGAGCGTTTGTTAAAAGAACATCAGCTCCGAAACATCAATCATATTCACTGGAATCTACCAACGCCAGCTTTATACGAGGAGAGCATCAGACGCGGCGAAGGACTCGTTGCTCATCTCGGTCCTCTTGTTGTACGAACAGGACACCATACCGGGCGCTCACCCAACGATAAGTTCATCGTCAAAGAGTCTTCGAGTGGGAATCAGATTTTCTGGGGCAAGGTCAACCGCGCCATCTCCGAGGCACACTTTGAGCGTTTACATGACCATATCCTTGCTTATCTCCAAGGACGGGATGTTTATGTTCACGACTGCTACGCTGGGGCGGATGCGCGATATCGCCTTTCAATTCGCGTGATTACGGAATACGCATGGCATAGTCTTTTTGCTCGCAATCTTTTTATTAACATAGGCGATCAGGAATCATCGGAAGACTTTCACCCGGATTTCACAATTATTGATTTACCCCGATTTCGCGCCAGGTCCGAGTTCGATGGGACGAATTCAGAGACATTCATCCTTGTGAATTTCGAGCAGAAACTGGTCCTCATTGGTGGAACGAGCTACGGCGGCGAGATCAAAAAATCGGTCTTCACCATCCTCAACTACCGACTTCCGCAAAAGGGAGTGCTGCCGATGCACTGCTCGGCGAATGTCGGTCCCGACGGAGATGTCGCGCTGTTCTTCGGTTTATCGGGGACGGGAAAGACAACACTTTCGTCCGCGCCAGGGAGACGACTTATCGGCGATGATGAGCATGGTTGGAGCGATCAAGGCATCTTCAACTTTGAGGGCGGCTGTTACGCAAAAACCATTCGGCTCTCCAAAGAAGCCGAACCTGAGATCTACGCATGTACGCGCAAGTTTGGCACTGTGCTGGAAAACGTGACGATTGATTCGGCGACACGGGCAATCGATCTGGATGATGAAACATTAACCGAAAATACCCGCGCCGCTTACCCAATCACCCATCTTGAAAATATTGCCCCAGAAGGGGTCGGGGGACACCCAGACAACCTCATCATGCTCACATGCGATGCTTTCGGCGTGATGCCTCCCGTTGCGAAGTTGACGGCTGAACAGGCGATGTATCATTTCCTCTCCGGATATACGGCGAAAGTCGCCGGGACGGAGCGAGGACTCGGCAGTGAACCCCAGGCGACTTTCAGCTACTGCTTTGGAGATCCGTTCATGCCACTCCATCCAACCGTTTACGCGAATATGCTCGGAGAAAAGATTAACAGACACGGTGTCGATTGCTGGCTGATTAACACGGGGTGGAGCGGCGGTCCCTATGGCGAGGGCGAACGGATGAAAATCGCGTACACGCGCGCCATTGTTGATGCGGTTTTGAAGGGCAAGCTGATGGACGTTCCAACAGCACTGGATCCGATTTTCGGGATTCATGTGCCGACTGCCTGCGAAGGCGTGCCATCTGAAGCGCTCAAGCCACGTAACACGTGGATGGATGGCGCGGCTTATGATGCCCAAGCGAAGAAACTCGCTGGGATGTTTGCGGAAAACTTCAGGCAATTCGCCGGCGGCGTCACGGAAGCTGTGCGAACCGCAGGACCTGAAGTCTGAGCAACGATATGCTGCCTCTTCCATCGCATGGGATTTAGCCTGCATCACCTCTTATCCATTCATCTAACTTTTCACGAGAAAGGGACTCAAGATGGAAAACGCAAACCGCTTTGCTGTTGTCACAGGTGGAACCGGTGGATTGGGAATAGCTGTCACAGAAGCGTTCCTCAAGACAGGCTACCAGGTCGCGGTTCCTTACACCTCCGAACGGAAGATTGAACCGTTTGAGCAACAGATTGGCGATCTGAAGGCGCAGGTCACGCTGATTCGTACGAACTTAACCGTTGAAGCTGAGGTCCAGGATTTCTTCCGAACGGTACTGGACAAATTCGGTCAGATTGACATTTTGGCGAATATTGCCGGCGGCTTCGTCGGTGGGATTCCAGTTGCGGAGACGGAGACGGAGAGTTGGGATTTCCTGATGAATCTGAATCTGAAGTCGGTTTTTCTCTGCTGCAAAGCTGTTCTACCACACATGGTTGAGCGGACATACGGAAAAATCGTGAATGTCTCTGCGCGTGCGGGGTTGAGCGGAATCGCCGGGCTGGGCGCCTATGGCGTGTCCAAAAGCGGCGTGCGTATCCTCACGGAATCGATTGCGGAAGAGGTCAAAGATCAGGGCATCAACGTCAACGCCATCCTACCGAGCATTATCGATACGCCCACCAATCGGAAGGCAATGCCCGACGCGGACCACTCCCGCTGGGTCTCGCCGAACGATATCGCCAAAGTCATCCTGTTCCTGACCTCCGACGATGCAGCAATTATCAATGGGGCGGCAATCCCGGTCTATGGGCGAGCGTAGGCTGAGATGGCGACGACGTCAAGGAAAGGACTCAGATTCATGCCATCGCCGCGAGAAATCATGATTGAACCGCTGAATTATCCGTTGGTCTACGTTCCTGAGGGACCATTCATCATGGGGACGCTTCCAACGGGGCTACGAAAAACTGACCACGAGGAGCCGCAACGCGAGGTCACGCTGGACGCCTACCATATCGGAAAATACCTTGTGACCAACGCGCAGTACGCACAGTTTGTGGAAGCAACGGGTTATTACCCACCACGCTTTCACACCGATTCGCGCTTCAACGCACCTGATTGTCCTGTCGTTGGCGTAAGCTGGCATGACGCGCAGGCATTTCTAGATTGGCTCAACGGGCTCAGAAACACAGCATATCGCCTCCTAACAGAAGCCGAATGGGAAAAAGCGGCGCGAGGGGTTGATGGGCGGGAATACCCCTGGGGGAACGAATGGGCGCCTGCCAAAGCCAATACGTCGGAAAGTCGTCTCAAGCGGCTCACACCTATCGGAAGTTATCCAGATGGCATCAGCCCTTGCGGTTGTTACGATATGGCGGGAAATGTCTACGAATGGTGCGTTGACTGGTTTCACCCACAGACTTATCGATATGCGCCGGCACAGAATCCTCAAGGACCGGTAGAAGGTAGACGCAAAGTGGTTCGCGGGGGGGCATGGGTCGGGCGGGGTGAGTTCGCAGCGCGATGTGCAAACCGTGCGGCTTATGAGCCAATCGAGGCTCCCCACTGCGTTGGCATTCGGATAGTGTCCTCAGAGGATGCCATGCTGTAGCGCCACTTCTGTTGAATCAGCCTACCCAGCTCATCGTCCCGCAACCCCTCACGCTAACAGACCGGCACACGAATCGGTCGATGCTCCAGCGATGATTGGTTGGCGGCAATCGTTACCGCCGCAGACTTGAGCCCGTCGGAATAGGACGATCTGATAATCGATTGGTTGCCGGTCTGAATCGCCTGGATAAACGCTTCATCAATGGAAAGGGCGGGAGTATCCGGCACTTCGATTGTCGCTGCGCCTTCGGGAATGATTTGCACTTCTCCCCGGCTAAGCTGCAAAATGAAATGCCCTTCGATGATAAAATCTGTGCGTGAACTGCCGCCGCCATGGATGAGCGCAGAGCTGGTTGTGATATAGCCGACCGCTCCGCTTTCGAACTGGAGCGTGACCACCTCCGCATCAGGAATGGTATGGTTTTCCTGATTGACATTGATTTTCATCGCGTCAATTTTATAGACCTCCACAATGTCGCCGGCGGTGTATCGCAGCATATCGAGTTGATGTGTCGCTTGCTCATGCAGCATCCCACCCGACTTTTCCATCACACGCCACCAATGGTCAGGCCCGCCGGCGATACCTCCCCACCGATGACAGGCAACCATGCCAATGGTCTTGTCACTGAGGAAGTTGCGGGCGGCGGTTGCGACATTGCTGTATCGGCTCTGATACCCGACACACGAGATGACTCCCGCCTTCTGGATGGCTTCCGCAATTTTAATCCCGGTTTCCAGTTCCAGCACAACCGGTTTTTGCACAAAGAGGTGGAGTCCTCGTTCGGCAGCAATAATCTCCGCATCGGAATGAGCAAAGGGAGGCAGACAAAAATAGACGGCATCGAGCTCTGCTTCATCAAGCATTTTGCGGTAGTCGGTATACGCTGTCCCACCGTACTGCTCAACGGCGGCGTTCGCCCGCTCTTCGACAATATCGCAAAGTGCTGTGATGGAGGCGTTCTCCATCGTTGTCAGTTGACGGAGGTGGCTATTTGCAATCCCTCCTGTTCCAATAAAACCAACTTTTACCGGATGACTCATGATTCCTCCTTTATACGGAGTGCACGCATTGTGACGAGGAATTATCAGTTCACTACGCCTCACTCATTTTCTCATCACTGCCATACGCCGGGTGTCAACGGATTGTCCATTTACTTTCAACGTATAAAAGTATATCCCACCGGCGACCTTTTCGCCACTGGCGTTTCGCCCATTCCAAGGCGCCGCCCGATCCGGCAACACATAGCGGCCTTCCGCTTGAGCACCCAATTTAATCGAATGAACCAGGCGTCCGAACACATTGTGGATGTCGAGAGTCACACGGCCGGGCTGCAATAATTGATAGGGGATATGCGTGCTCTCATCCAATGGATTCGGGTAGTTTTGGAATAACCGGGACTCGGCAATCGCAGGCTGGGGGTTTGGCTGCTCAGGTTCACTATAGAGCGGTGTTACATAGATGCCCGCTGTCGTCGCAGCATAAAGCATAAGGTTGACTGGATCGATGGACAGATCATTGACCTCAACCGCCTCAAGCCCACTGGAATAGGTTTGCCATGGTGAATCCGCGTCCGGCTTGACATAGACGCTGTGAGGATGTTTCCCGTCTCCCGTGATCATGGCTGCATAAAGACGGTCTGGGATTTTGGGGTCTGGGACGAAGCTCACGACACCGGAGGCGATGGGCCCTTTGAAATCAGGTCTAGGCGGCAATCCCTGAGATTTCTCCACCCATTCCCCATCAACGGTCAACTCAAAGAACTGAAACTGATTCGTCGCCACATAGAGCACATCCGGCTGGTGAGGGGAAACCTCCATTTCTTGGATCCACTCCTGTTTGGATTCCAGCACGTCAGGCAAAGGCACTTTGCGCCAACGGGCACCGCCATCATTACTTCTATAAATATGGCTCCACCGCCCGACTCCAAACTCGACATCATGGGCAAGTACGTATACCGTTTCCGGGGCTGCGAACGAAACAAAGGCTTGCACATAGGCGGGCCCTTCCTTCAACTTCTTCCACGTCCGCCCCCCATCGTCTGTTTTATATACATCACCTGTTGATGCTAGCTCACCGACTGCCCAAAAGAACCATGTACAGAGGTAGGCTGTGTTGGCATACCTTGGATCGATCGTTAGGGAAACAGGACTACTTTCAGTGGGTGGGTTTTCAGATCGGGTCTCCCAGCTATCGCCCGCATATCGACTTTTTATGATTTCGACTTTTCTACCGGGCGGATCTCGATAAGCAATAAGCTGGTGAGGAAGGGTTGGTGAAACGGCAACGGTTGCCTGGACTTC
>JAPUIP010000820.1 GCA_027296925.1 Candidatus Poribacteria bacterium
TCCGGGCTCCGACCGGCTTCGAGGTTCGCGTCCAACGCCGTTTTATAAGCGTGTGCCCGGTTCAGTAGTCCCTTGGGCGTGAAGCACGTCAAAATCCAGGTCAGCTCAAATACTTCAGGGATGTCCGACTGACGGTAAAAGGTAACCTTTTCTGGATGCAAGCCCAATGCGAGCGACGCTGCCGCGGCTTCGTCGGTGAGGTTGATTAACTGCTCTCGGCTTCGAACAGTGGTCAAGGCGTGATAATCGGCGATAAAGTAGAGCATGTGAAAATCGGAAACCAACGCCAATGCCGGCTTGATCATGCCGAGATAATTACCAATGTGCGGGGATGCGGTGGGTTTGATTCCAGTCAGCGCAATCTGTTCCATGTTATGACCTCCAATCGTCAATCTCCAGTTACTCCAACCCCGCCTCCGCCATCTCAATCGCACTCAGCACGGCACGCGCCTTACTAATGGTTTCTTGATATTCGGTTTCGGGTACAGAATCCGCAACGATTCCCCCGCCGGCTTGCACGTAAGCCACTCCGTCTTTGACAACGACGGTCCGAATGGTAATCGCCGTATCCGCGTTTCCAGAAAAGCTGAAGTAACCCACCGCCCCGCCATAAGGCCCGCGTCGCGTGGGCTCGAGTTCATCGATGATCTCCATCGCTCGTATTTTAGGCGCGCCGGATAGCGTTCCTGCGGGCAGACAGGCGCGGATCACGTCGAAGGCAGTCTTCCCTTCATGCAGCTTCCCCATAACGTGTGAGACAATGTGCATCACATGCGAGTAGCGTTCAATCACCATCATCTCGGTCACACGCACGGTGTTATACTCGCAAACCCGCCCAAGGTCGTTTCGCCCGAGATCGACGAGCATGACATGTTCGGCTCGCTCTTTTGGGTCCGCAAGCAGTTCCTCCGCCAGCGTTGCATCCTCAGCCGGCGTCTCTCCGCGCGGACGGGTTCCTGCAATTGGGCGCGTCTCCACAATCCCGTCCTCGACACGCACCATCATCTCCGGTGATGCCCCCGCGATTTGGAGGTCAGCGAACTTCAGGTAGTACATATAGGGCGATGGGTTCACTGTGCGTAACGCCCGATAAGCCTCAAAAGGATCGACCGATATCGGCACACTGAATCGCTGCGACGGCACGACCTGAATGATGTCTCCTGCGGCGATATATTCTTTTGCGCGACGAACAATCTGCTCGTAGGCCTCTTGTGTGAAATTTGAGGAAACCTGCACTTTGTCCCGAGCGCCGAATTCTTTCTTAACGGGATTCACCAGCGGGGGCCGTTTGAGCTTCGCAATAAGCCGATCGATCTGATCGATTGCCTGCGCGTATGCTTCCTCAATGTCTCCGTTGATGTGCGCGTTCGCCACAACCTTGATCTGATGGTTCACATGATCAAATACGAGGAGCGTATCCGTAATCATGAAAAAGCAATCGGGCAGTTCTCGATCGTCTTCCGTGGTGTCAGGCAGTTCTTCAAAGAAACGCACCATATCGTAGTTCAAGTACCCGACGGCGCCACCATGAAACCGTGGTAACCCCTCGACATCAACGGGCTGATAACGACTCATCAGCTCTTCAAGCGCCTGCAATGGATCTGGGCTTTCCCGTTCGGTCGTTTGCCCGGTGCGTAGATCGTCAATCCTGACCTCGCTCCCTTTGCTCTGGAAAAGAATCGACGGATCGCTGCCGAGAAACGAATATCGAGCGAGGTTTTCACCGCCTTCCACACTCTCTAGCAGGAATGCATTATCACTGCCACCAATTTTATAAAACGCGGACACAGGGGTTTCCATGTCCGCCAAAATTGCCTTGTAAACAGGAATCAGATTGCCGTGTTCTGCCTTTTTGCGAAAATCTGCCAAAGTTGGATAATACATGAGAAATCTCCTTGAAACGTGATGTGTAAAAATTTCCTAATACACGGTATCCGGATCAAAAACCTTCTTACCAACGATGCGTGTAGAATTGCCGTTGGAGGAGACTTCCCGAAAGAAACAGGAACGATAACCGGTGTGGCACGCTCCACCTTTCTGTTCGACTTTGATCAGCAGCGCATCTCCATCACAATCAAAGGCGACGGATCGCACAGTTTGGGTGTGCCCCGAAGTCTCCCCCTTGATCCAGAATTCCTGGCGGGAGCGGCTCCAAAAGCAAACACGCCCAGATTCCAATGTCCGTTGCACGGCTTCACGATTCATGTAAGCGACCATAAGGACTTCGTTGTTTTCATCATCCTGTACAATTGCAGGGATTAAACCGTTCTGATCGAATTTGAGTTCATCTAAGATTGTCATCGTTTGTTTTCCTCGCTGTGAAAAATCGGCACAAAAAAAGCCGTAGGCAACGGGGTTCGTATGCCTACGGCTTTGCATTTTATGTTAAGAAATGAATCCGAAAATCTATCTCAGCAAAGGCACACTCCCACCCTGAACAGAATGCCACCGCCAGTGCCAATGATGAGTCGAAATTTGACGTTGTGGTTGTTGGTTCAGAGGTTGCATGGTGCCTTTCAAGCCCGTCAGTTTAAGAATGCATAAAGCATATCACAATCTAGGTTTTCGTGTCAAGCAAAACTTTATCATCAGACATGTTCCCCGTTAATCCATCATTACTGGATTAAAATAGGTACCACTGGTACAAAAGACGGACAACAATGCCTCCGAGCATTAGAACAATACCGAAAACGGCGATGAATCGAATGAGGGGGACTATTTTCGTTAACATTTGATGGACTCCTTATTCATATTCGTCGTACAGGTCATAGCTGTTGTTCCTTGTCTGTGTTTGATTTTAGTAGTCATACACATCGTAGCTGTAGCGGGAAAAATGGGGAATCTTAAAGACAATTGCATATCCATCGTAGATGCGTTTTCCCTCAAGCGCTTCCCCATTCTCATCATACAACCAGATGTCACCCCCTGTTTGACATAGTTGCCGCTAATTATCAGTTCTAGTGGTGGATCAAAGTACGCACCGCTTGGACCAAACGTAAAATCGAGCAGATAGTACTTTCTACCATCGTCGCCGACCTCAACCCGCTTTTCCGTTTCTGCCCAGATTTCCACGTGACTGAGTCGTTGGTCGTCCAGGTAGTCATCAAGCGCACCATCTTGAACCTGGATGAGGAGTTTTCCATCTTTGTCACCGGCACGCCTGACCGCCGCCGTGTTTTTTGACCCCGAGACTGCCGCAATAGAAGGTAACGGCCCAGGCGGCACTCAGGACGCCGCCAAACAGGGTAAGAATCGCTATCAATGAAACCGGTCTTTTAATTTTCGCCTTAACA
>JAPUIP010000821.1 GCA_027296925.1 Candidatus Poribacteria bacterium
TTTTACACGAGTCAAGAGAAAGCAGTTTACTGGGATGGACGCAATATCTTCGGTGAGTCAGTTGCAAGTGGGAGCTATTGGTTACATTTCCATGCCGGCAGTTTTTACGCGGTGCGGAAATTGGTTGTCGTTAAATAGGAAGTTAGGTATCTTGACTTTGGTAACTTAGCCCCCCGGCCCCCAATTCTGGGGGCGTTGCACGATTCTCCCCCCAGCATTGGGGGGCCGGGGGGCAAGCCACCAGTGGATCCGCTAGTGAGCTCTTTTTTATTTACCAAAGTCAAAGTATTAGTCCGGAAAAGTACTTGCCACCCCCCAGACAAATCAGAGGAATCAACCATGAACATCGAAAAAATACTGCCTCGAATTTTCATCGTATATCTATTCGTGATAACTCTTCCTACAGTTGACGCGGCACCGGTGATGAAAATCCGCGCAGAGGGCGCGAGCCGCATCGGAATGGCGGGGTCTCAGAAGGCGCTCCAAAATGCGAAATCGCGTGCGCTGGAGAAGGCATTCAAGAGCCATCTAGACGCGATTGTCTTGCTCACCGCGCAAGAGCGCGACGCAATGGTGCAAACGCTATTGGATCGACAGGAGCAATTTCTGAGAAGTTCGCAGACTGTGACGAAAAGTAGTGATCGTGAAGCGGTTCGGGTGGTTTTGGAGTTGGAATTGCTATCGGAACCATTTCTACGCATCCTGATCGACGCAGGCTACCTCAGCCGGTTTAAGCACAAGCCTCGCCTCGTCATCGCTCTGGACGAACAACATAAAAGCGCACCAAACCCGAATCGCCCGTTTGCCGCCCTGTTGGGACAGAAACTGGCAGAGCTGAATATCCCCGTCATTCCTGCCAGCCTTCCAGGGCAACCTCAGGAATTGGGCGATGCCGATATTGCGAAGGCTGTTCAAAGCAGCGGTGGTGATGTCGCTATTGTCGGGCAATCCCTCACCGAAATGCTCAAGGTCGGTGGTACCGGTATATTTCAATCGTGTCGCGCCGAAATTGCCATCCGCGCGTTGCGGAGCGATACAGGCGAGATCTTGAGCGCCATGCAACAGGGTGTCGCGGGGCTTGGTGTGAGCGAAACCGCAGCGATAAAGAAAGCGTTCAGTCAGATTTCGTCGGAGACGATCGACAATTTCGCCAAAGAGGTCCTCACGAAATGGATCGTCGCCGTCGCTAAGCAGGAGATCCAACCGAGCCCTGTCGCCGTCGGCACACCGCCCCAACTTACGATTGACTCTCCCGTGCCTCGGGAACTCATCGAAGGGGAAATGGTACGCCTGCAAGGTAGTGTCAGTGATGACAAAGGGATTCGCAGTGTCCAACTGTTTGTCAACGGTACGGCGGTCAGTCTGGTGGGAGGAACGCATCTTGTGTCCGAACGGAGTGTCGCTGTATCCGCCACCGGCGCATCAAGCGCTGATGATGATGCGAAGGCGTACCAGGTGAGTCGTCTCATCGCGTTGAAACTGGGCGAAAACACGATACGGTTGGTCGCGCTAGATACGGATAACAACGCGGAAGAGGTGACACGGACTGTGCTGCGGATGGCAGACGCTCCGGAGTCCAGCCCGGAAAGGATGACAAGCGCCAACATCGACCTGGAGATTCATACGCCCAAAGACGGTGAGACAATTGAGAACGAATGGGTCATCGTCAAGGGGCATGCCAAGAGCGATCAGAAGCTTGCAGGGTTCAAGGTACTTGTGAACGGATCTGACCTTTTCACCCCGCGTCAATTTGTCGTCGAGGGGCTCGAGGAGGAGATGCCAACAGAGACCGAGATCACCGAACCTGCGTCCAACATGACTGAAGCGGTGATCGATCCGAATAACCTTGCCATTCAACAGACGGTCTGGCTCTCCCCAGGCAGCAATCGGATTGAGGTCATCGCAACGACCGAGGATGGGAGCATCGCAAGGCGCGAACTCACCGTGACCCAACAGACGAGAACGACGGGACAGGCGGTTGGGGCAAGCGTCTCGCAAAAGTACGCGGTGATCATTGGTATTGGGAAATACCAGGATTCGCGCATCCCAAGACTGCGCTACACTCGCGCCGATGCCGAAGGGATGTATCAGTACCTGATCGACCCCAAACGCGGCGGCTTCCCGCCGGAGAACGTCCGGCTCCTGGTCGATGAAGAGGCAACGCTGCGGAACTTGCGCTCCACGATTGGCAGATGGCTTGCCGAACGGGTCAAGCCGGAGGACGTGGTCTTGCTCTTTTATTCCGGGCACGGCGGGCTGGAAACCGATCTGTCTGGCGAATCCGGCGATGGCAAAAACCGCTATCTCATTAACTACGACGCCGATGCAGATGACCTCTACGCCACAGCCATGCCAAACCCTGAATTGGGGCTGATGTTGGCGCGGATTAGATCGCAACAATTAATCTTTCTGCTCGATTGCTGTTACAGCGGTGGTGTGGCGTCAGGCGAGGGGGTGATCAAATCGTTCAACCCATCGGCCTCCGTGGTCAAATCCGATGTATATGCCCCGTTTGCCGGGCAGGGACGAGTCGTCATTTCCGCCAGCCGTGCCGATCAGATCTCTTTCGAAGTGCCTCAGCTCGAACACGGCATCTTCACCTATCACCTGCTCCGGGGTCTCGGCGGTGAAGCGGATCTGGACAAAAATGGAACGGTGACGCTGTTTGAACTGTATCCGTACCTCGTCAAAGCGGTTGAGGAAACCGCGCAGAGGACGGTTGGACGAAGTCAAACACCCACCTTAATGGGAACGATCGTCGGCGACTTGACGCTTGCAACGCCTCAAAACAAGTAGGGGCGCCCTTACAGGATCCCCCATACGCATCAGGTTAAGGATTTTGCCGTGCGGCGTGAGTCTGTAGATACCCCGATCTTCAGAACCTGTCCTCGAGCGCAGCGAAGGATCGGGGAGCTTCACCGGCGAACGCCTCCAGCCACCGAATTC
>JAPUIP010000822.1 GCA_027296925.1 Candidatus Poribacteria bacterium
CGCAGCGTACGTTGCTAGCCGCACAGGATCGCCGGTCCGCGAGCCAAGGAGAAATCGTCTCCAACCTCATCCGGCTGTATAAATCGCTCGGCGGTGGGTGGACACCGCAGCAACCACAACGTTAGATGGTGATCTCAACTCGAAACTACTTTAAAAAACACCCGCAAGTGAGAATGCTAGTGAATCTGATCATGGCAGCAATGGGCTCGACAAGACTCGCGATAACATCGTATATATTGAGTCTGTCATGCCGCTTTCCGATTGGTTTCAATGCTTCGCATGCCACGACATGAAATGCCGCGTAGGCAGTTTTCTGATCCGGCCACATCGACTGAGCAATCAGAAATGCATTCCCGGCACGAAGGAAATTGTCATTCATCTCTTTAGGAAGCCGCTTAAACGTTAGCCACAGCTCCTCAATGTCCTCAGGCACCCATCGCTCTTGCTGGTCCGTCCGACCCCCCGTACCAGGACGAGTAACGGACTCGCGTGCCACCGATGCACAGTCCCCTTTGACAGGAAAAGTACGAGCCGAGCCGACCTCCCAATATCCAACGGACTGGAGTTGACAATCGATGGGATGGTTTTTGTCATCGAATTCAGCAACCCAACCATTTTCAGGCCGTACGAGCGTTGCACGAATACCCAACACAACCCCGAGGAAGATCTGAATTTCGCGTAGAATAGATTGAAAATTGGCGTCAATCCCCGAGCGTCCAATCCCTTCAACCATTGCATCAACGATTACTACTTGTGGACCCAGGAGAGAGCTAGGAAATCGGGAAGGCGGTCCTAGTCGGAGGTTTTTGCCAAGCCAGAGTTCCCCGCGCCAAGCTAGACCTTCATAAGTGAGCATGTCCCATCGGTGTACAACCGTAGTAGCACTCGTACGCAAACGCTCGCGTACGGCACCCATAAAGCTATCTGCTAACTCCTTCGACATTTGAGGAGTTCCGCCTAAACGCGCTTTGACACTGAGATCTCCGCTGCGAGGTTTCTCCCAGACGAGGAGAAGCGTTGGCGAAGACGAGCTGTTAACAGAGCGTATTGAAATAGATCCGCTATTCTCATCGGCTTCGATTTGTGAAATGCCACTCGAATTCCATCCACGCTCTTCCATTTCCGCTTTAACGTGTGCCATCCAATCCTTGGCTTTAGCGGCAGGAATCACTTGCTCGGCGAACCAAGGTCCAGCCTCGAAACGTTGGTCAATGACAGGTCGCAGGCCACCTGCACCATCCGCGACTCGAATCTCCGCACTAAGCTTTCGCTTCGACATCTCTATCCTCAGGTTGGAAAAGACGAGCAACTTTGTCGCAAGGTCCGATTGGTAGAATCCCCCTACATGCACACAAACATACTCTCGAGCGGGTGTATCATCAATCGCACACCCTGGGTGCTCTGGTAGCCGCCCAAAGAGACGCACCCCTCTACACGGGGTGTTGTCCTCAACAACCAGCTCTAGATAGAAGGGGCCCGCCTCTAAATCAGCCAGGGTCGCTTTGGCGTCTGTAGCTGGTGCCGATCAACGGATTACGCAAACCTCGGCGGGGTTTTTGTACAGCATCAATCTGCAGCTTTTCCACAGTTCGTCGACGGCATTTTCCGACACGTCACCGCCAACGCCGTCACCGCCACCCTTGCTGTAGGTTGTCCGTAGGCGAGCTAGTAGCATTGAAAGACATTGAAAATTCGGAGCAACACCTACACTCTTAGTAACCTTATGAATGAAAGGCAACTAACAGAAAGGCAACACTTCGTACCGCAGTTTTACCTACGGAACTTTACGAATAAGGATAATAAGCTTCATATATTTAGTGCAAAAGACCGTCGAGTAATGAAGCCTAGAGGTGCCAGTAGTGTTTGTTACGAAAGCTTCTTTTATGCTGCTGAGACGGGAAAACCAGATGATATTTCGCATGAGGTTGAGGAGTATTTTTCTACCCACATCGAAGACCCCCTGTCAAAAGAAATACCTGTGATTATCGATAAAATTGAGAACTATCAACAGATCTTCGACAACGAAAAATACACGCTTGCCATATTCATGAGCACGATGTGGCTACGTAATCCATCTATGCGTATCCAGATAAACGATATGCAAGAAAAAGCTCTCAAGTGGATCAACAAAATTCGTTATAGCCATCCAAACATCGATGATGAGTTAGACAAGTTCGAAAAAGCAGAAGGCTATCCGCTTTCAGCAGAAGAACGTGATGATTTGAAACTCATGATGATAAACGAGGAATACGATTTAGAATTTTCAAATCAGTCACATCTTGAATTCATGCTTAACGCCGAGCATATGCGTGGGTTCACAAATCTTTTTTACGGACAACATTGGGTGGTACATATCTCAAAGTGCGAGAGACAATTTGTTACAAGCGACAATCCAGTAACTACAGTTGCCCCTCCGAGGGAGGAATTTTATGGTCCGACCTTCTTGGAACGTACACATTTTTTTCCTCTTACCCCCAATGTCACGATAGAAGCAGTTTATCCTCGTAATGAACATGGTAAAAAGTTAATACGAAAAACCCACTTCGGGCGCGACGAGCACGTCATAGATACAATCAATTTACACATGGCAGGGCAAGCTGAGTATCTCTATGCATCGCGTCCGGATGAGATCGAGTGGTTTAAGCAATATGTAGAGAGAATAGAGCGAGTAAAGCAACAAATGGTTCGCCTTGGCTTAAAGCCATAGCTGCAACTGAAACCTCCAGGCTGTCGCACAGCGGTGAACGTACTCGTGAGATCCGTAGGTGTCGTAGGGGTCATCGCAACTATTGGCTACGCTCTCAATATGGCAAGACTTTCAATGGGATTAACAAAGTGATGGAATGTTGCGCAACGTGTTGGACAAGCTTGGAGGAATCATGTGGTTTTTTGACTGGGGAGTTTTTTGGGCGATTCTCGCGGTTCTGTTATTGCGGGAACTATGGCACATTGTGATCTGGTTGCCCTTCGTAAATCGTGTCAAAGATCCTGAGTTTGAAGCAAACCCTGATCGCTTTGTGGTTCCAACCGCAACAATATCAAGACGGACTGCGCACACCCACCTATGGCTCGAACTGAGGCGCATCCGAGCCGTGTTGGAGGAAAAGTGATTTGTGTTTTTCCGGTCGTGATCCGGGCTACCGCCAAAGAGGCGCGCCCCTCTCACGGGGGTGTCGGCCTGAACAACCAACTCTATTATAGAAGGCCCTCCGCCTCTAAATCAGCCAGGGTCGCGTTGGCGTCTGTCGAAAGCTGCTGTGCAAAAGCCGATGGTCATAGTCCTGTATCAGAACGCCAAATCGCCTCACCGCATACGCCTCTGACTATTCATACTCCGTCCGTGGAAGGGTACTAGGCTGCGTCAGCCCATGCCGGATCCTTGCGCGGCTCCGTTGTGGCCGCGGTGACCGCTGGTCGCTGACTTTCCTGAGAACTGTTTTTGGATGCGATGGCGTCTTCGCAGGATGTGGGCCGTAGCTGACCGCGGCGCTCGAAATGAGAGACAACGCCGCCTCGTTTTTCCAGTGTCAGTGTCAATTCATCCCTGGCAGCGAGGCTCACTTGCACCTCGTGCACCGGCACGCTGTCGAGTTGAACCCGATAGTCGCCCATGGGGAGAAAAATAGGCTCATCGGAACCAAGGACTCCCCTAGCAACAACCATGTTCTCCTGCAACACGCGAAAACGAGTTCCTACCGTCACTTCGAGGGCTGATCTGAGCTCTTCAGCGCTGTTGGCCGTAAGAAAAATACCGCCTGATGCATCGGCGATGGCTTGGAGACTCGAGGCGTCTTCATCCGCCGAGTTATTCAGCCCGAAACCGATCAAGTGAATCATAATTCCCTGCTCGCGAAGCTCGCGTGCTGCCGCAACCGGGTCTCCACCACAACTTTCTATACAATCGGTAACCAACACAAACGTTCGTTCGCTCTCGAGTTCTGCGAAATCCGCAGCGGCCTGATTCAGCGCATAGGCGATAGGCGTCTGCCCCAGCGGTTTCAATCCGGCGATTGCCTCTCGGATTGGCGCCCGACTCTCCGTACCGAATGGCACGAGCATCGCCGAGTCGGTGCAGTTGTTGTCCTTACTGCGAGTGGTGCTACCGTACGCCCGCAGCGCGAGGTTCAAGTCGTCTGGGAGCCAAAACGAGGCATCACGCAATATTTCTTTCGCGACAGTCATCTTCGCCTTGCCGTCGATCTGTCCCCACATGCTTCTCGATGCATCCACAACAATTTCAACCGCCCGTTCATTGAGGGACAGGGTCGGTTGTCCTTCATCCAAAGCTGCAACCACAAGCGTTGCACAACTTGTATCACTCACTTGCACAGTGATGACGGATTCTTTGGTCTGTTCATCCAGGCTGGTTGCCAGTGCAACGATCCGATTCTCGCCAAGCTGCAGAGAGACTGTTCCTGTGAAAGTTCCACCTGCCAGCCGTGCGGGAACCGGTTGTGAACCATTAACGCTCAGCGTAACGTGGTCCACGCCGGTTGTGCGAAGGTTCAAAAAGGCTTCGGGGAGTTTTGCTGGGTCGGTCACCCAGACAAAGCTACCACCCGTTGCCTGAGCAATTTCTTCGAGCAGAAAACCGCCTTTCAGATTCTCCCCAAGCAACATGGTTTGAATCGCGATGCCCTGCGACTGTGCTTGCCGCGTCGCTGCACGCGCCTTCTTTTCGTTCGACATACCATCCGTAAAAAGCACGATCACCCGCGATGATTCTGGTCGGCCATGCAGCGTCAACTCTTCGAGCGCGGTGAGAATACCGGCGGCCAGATCTGTTCCACCCGATCGTTTCAGGGCCTGCAGAGACAGGACAACGTCGTCACGGCTTGAAGTCAGAGGCTGAGTCAGTTCGCTTTTGCTGCTGAACCCGACAACACCAATATTCGTATCGCTTTTCGGGGAAAGGTTTTCGATAAGACCAATGGCCGCGGCAGTACGATAGTCGTCCGGATCATTGGAACGAAGGCTTGTTGAAGTATCCAGTACCAGCATCATGTCTATGAACCGAACACCGCCAATGGTCGAGGCAACACCTTCTACCTCAAAGGAGAGCTCTGGACTCGTCGACGACAGATCAACCGTAGGTGAATGGATCTCAATCTTCAACTCACCCGGGGTAAGCACCAACAAACCCGATCGCGGTTCCAGCGTGTCTTTGTCGGCGGCTAGTGCGTATCCACACACCAGGATGGAAAACAGGACGGTTAAAACGTTTCGCATGACATGACCTCCTTGTATCAACAGTAGTTACGCCTCTATCTGCACAGTCACAAGATCAGAATTTCACAAATGATCAACAGACCCACGTTGACCAACAGGCGCGCGCAATTTGGATCATAAATCGCCGCGAGAGTCAGAAGGGGGACTTAGTGCGCACTTTTGAGGGTCATACACGCAAAATTTCGAACTGGTGCATGGTCCTGTCATCTGTTTCGTGAAATCGCGAATCGACGGCTCGTAGTCCTGAGCGGTCGCGAAGTTCGAATTGTTCTCAGCGCGTCTGCGGCAAATCCTGCAGCATCTGTTCCGCATCGTTTCGCTGCCAATCCGGAAGATCCCGGTCGCGATTCGGAAGTTCCAGCGATCGCTCAAACAGGCCACGAGCGGCAGCATTCTTTCCGGCGGTTACAAGTCCGTGAGCTTGGAAAAGGAGTGTCCAGCGATCGTAGGGACGCATTGCAAGCAAGCGATCTCCCATGCCGAGCGCCATCGCAAGGACAGGCTCCGAGGCCGCCTGGCAACCCGCATAGTGGATGACATGGTTGTTGGTGGATCCTATGTCGTACCGCTCCATCGCGAATTGCAACAATCGCTCCATGTCCTCTTCTTCACCTCTCCAGAGATGAACCAGAGCCTGCCCAATGAGATCGTCGCCATATTGATACTCGCCCGAAGCCTCCAGCCCATCCAACTCCGCAGTCAGCACTGATCCGCAGCCATTTCATTGATGC
>JAPUIP010000823.1 GCA_027296925.1 Candidatus Poribacteria bacterium
TAGAATCTTCATGTTTTTCTTGAAATCTTCGGCCACTTTACGACCCGTTTGAATGATTTGATAGAAGTCCCTCCTGATATTGACGTTGGCCCTATCATACCAGAAGACGTCCCATCTCTCAAGTTAAAGTAGGCCACTAAGACCCTTTCACGGTAATGAACTAATGAAGAATTCTTCCCATTCACTTACAGCTTCCACCCCTGATACCAGTCGGATTCCGCGCCAAGCCCTTCCCGGGCGACAGCGACATCAAGCAGGTATGGTCTGTTCTCCCGAACGATGGCATCGATTCCACGCTTTAACGCGGCATTCAGTTCTTGGGGTCGAGTCACACGTTCCCCATCAACGCCTTGCGCATGGGCGAGTTCAACGTAATCGATTGACGGTCCCCCGAGAAAGAGCCCGGGGTATTTCCCGTCTTGTGTCATTTGACTTTTTGGCGCTTCCCGCGCCCAATTTTGACGCACGACCTGATAGCTCTCATTATTCGAGACAATCGTCAGCACCGCCGTATTGTAGCGAGCCATCGACCAGAATCCCACTGCGCTATACGTGAGCGACCCGTCGCCTATGCTCAGAATCACCGGTCGTTCGTCCTCGATGCCCATTTTCGCGCCGATTGCCCCACCGACGCCCCAGCCCAGGGAACCGCCGCTCGGTCCAAACCGCCACATGTCTTCATATCCGAATGGTAAAAGCGTCGTCCGGGCCGTCGGATTCTCTGAGACAATGATGGAGTTCCTCGGCAACTGCTCAGCCATCTGTGCCTCAAGGAGGCTTGGGTGAATTGTCTCATCGTGTTCGTGCTCGCGCACAACCGCTTCTTCGCTGGCGATCAACCCTTTCGCATAGGTCTGGACTTTCTCCCGCTGCTCTTGCCATGATAGGATTGCTTCCGAACTGTGGAGGCGGGGAAGTGATTCACAGAGCGCATTGAGGGTGTCCTTCAGTCCACACACCGCCGCTACATCGAGCGGATAGTGCCGTCCCATCATCGTCGGATCCGGTCCAATCTGGATAACAAACGGCTCTTGCGGTTGGCCGTACAGACTGCGACAACCGACCAGAAAAAGGAGGTCGGGCGCCGTGCCAGTGACTTCGGCAAACGCCTGCGGGGCGGGATATCGACCGCAATACAACCGATGGTGGGTGGGGAAGTTGGGAAACGCCGACCCGCTACTGAAGACCAGCGCGTTGAGTAATTCCGCCAGGCGAACCGCTTCCGTGTGTGCGCCCTCCCGCCAAACGTCATCGCCGAAGATGAGCGCCGGGCATTTGGCTTGCCCCAGTTTGCGTGCAATCGCTTCGACCGTTTCGGGCCGGGCGGGCCCTGGCCCTTCAATTCGATACTGACTCGCTTCTCCGATAGTCGCCTCCAGGTCATCTTGATTGAACAGATTGGCGTGCACCGAAAGGTAGACGGGGCCCGTTGGTGGCGTTGTCGCTTCCCGCATCGCCTTGGCGGTCGCCAGCGTCAGTGCTTCCGGCTCATAGCTGACTTGATACGCACACCGCGCTTCTTTGGTAACGCCGCGCAGCAATTCCGCCTGACTGAGCCCCGGAAACGGTGTCAGCGCCCGAACGTCCTGTACTTCGGAGGTCCAATCGCCGGCAATAACAACCATCGATGAGCCGGCTGCCTGTGCGTTGTAAAGCTGGCCGGCCATCTGGAGCGATCCGCCGGTCACATGCGCGATGACAACGCCAACCTCGCCGCTGGTGCGATGATAACCTTCTGCCATGGCGGATACCAAACCTTCATGTTTCGCCATAGCGACACGCAACTCGCCGTCTTCTGCAACCGCAGCGAACAGACCGGTTTCCGCTGAACCGGGATTGGTGAAAAGGTACTTGACCCCGCATTCCTTGAGCGCCTGTACCAGGAGCATACCGCCTGTGCCTGTAACTGTTTTACGCATCGTCGCCTCCATAATAAATAAAGAACAAGGTTTCGTCGTTGAGTAAAAGCCTATTGAATTATCATCTTATCATAAGTTGCTGACTCCGACAATGAGAAAGTGATACCGATTCTGAATCAACTCGCTACTAACCTTCGGAAGGTTGTTGAATCCAGAACTGACATCGGCAAGTCCGTTGAACCTTCCGAAGGTTCATAAGTTCCTTTAGATCTGGAATTGGTATGTGTTCTGCTGTAGGGCGATGGTCCGTACGCGGCGATACACTACAACATATCAGAGCCACCAGCGACGGTGATCGCGAGCCCGGTGAGGTAGTCAGACTCAGCCGAAGCCAGGAACGCCGCCGTTTTGGCAATGTCCGCCCCTTGCGCAGCCCGACCGAAGGGAATCTCCTTCGCCTGACGTTCTATCATCTGCGCCCGACGTTCACTGTCCCGCCACGTCTCCGGGGATATCTCCTCGGACGACATCGCGGCGACGATATAGCCCACCCGCTCGGTGTCCACTGCAGCTGGGCAGATGGCGTTGACGTTGATACGGTAAGCCGCCAGTTCCTGCGCTAGAGACTGGGTGAAGCCGATCACCGCGAACTTGGACGCACAGTACGCGGCAAAACGGGGTCTCCCCTGTTTGCCCGACGTAGAGGACATGTTAATGATCTTGCCCCCCTCGCCTCGGTCGATCATGTGCCGAGCGACCGCCCTGCAGCAGAGGAATGGTCCCTTGGCGTTGATGTTCATCTCCTTATCCCACGCCGATTCCTCCAGGTCGACCACCGGCACGCGGTCGCGTCTGGGACGTGAGCCCGCGTTGTTGACGAGGATGTCGATATGCCCAAACCGCTCCAGGCCCTCGTGCACCATGCGCTCCACTTGACTTGCGTCAGAAACGTCCGCTAAGCCGGTCATCGCTTGTCTGCCGAGTGCCTCGATTTCTCGGACGACCGAAGGCGCACCTTCCCAACCCGTCGGGTTGTTCGCATAGGGATTGCTGACGATGTCATTGACGATAACATCGGCCCCCTCTGTTGCAAGGCGCGTGGCAATGGCACGTCCAATGCCGTGTTCGCCGCCGGCGCCTGTCACCAGCGCAACTTTTCCATTGAGGTCGTACATGTCTTCTCTCCTTGGTTGACCTTGGGTAGGCGTTGCCATACCCCATACGGATCAAGTTAAGAAAAAAGTTGTGGGATTTGCCCAGATACCGATCGTTTCAGTCCTGAGCCCTTCGAAGCTCAGGATAAACTCCGCCGA
>JAPUIP010000824.1 GCA_027296925.1 Candidatus Poribacteria bacterium
GCAGCAAGGATGATGATGAGGCAATTCTTCAAAGCGGTTGTGAAATTGGCAGAATCTGAAGCATCAACCTGATACGGCTATTTTTTTCCTGAAAAACTCTGACTCCCACTTTCGCCGTATTGACATTATTTTTGTCCAAGCTGTTGTGTCGACCAAATCACGGTTGCGCGATATTGGTGCATACCATTCGCTTCACTGACAGCGTTCATAAGTTGATCGTCAGTCACCTTTCCCTGTTCAACTTGAACCACCGCTTTTCGGGTCATCATGTCTATATGAACCGCAGAAACTCCTGGAACTTCCTTCAGTGCTAACTGCACCGTATGGGCACAGCCCCCTCAAGCGATTCCATCGACCTCAAGCGTTACTGTTTCCAGTGCGGGTGCAGTGAGTGATTCAGCAACGGTTTCCACCGGCATGTCTTGCCCTTGCGCACAGGCGAGCAAAAACAAGCCCGCCACCAGCAGCGTGATTGCACATCCTCTCATCGTGGTTCCTCCCCCTTTAGCCTCGATGCAAAAGTTCTTTATTCTTCCGGATATTCGCTCATCCATCTCCTCTATTTTACAGACAGATTTGTCACTTAATTGTAAGCATTATCACAGAAGCTTCACTCGAATTCAAGGTTAAATTTGGCAAAAATGGAAAGCGAGTGAAAATAGCCTAAAATGATGATTCCGTTTGATTTTCTACCATCACCAATAAGACGAACCGCTTGTGCCTTGCTGTTGATAGCTGTGCTCCTCAGTGGTCAAAGCTGTAGCCCCCGCCACGGTGCATCGCCTACAGCTGGGTTAATATGGGAACAGACGAATGGCCCATACGGCGGCGAAATCCGTGTCCTTCGGGCGGGGACTGATGGTACGCTTTACGCCGGTATTCTTGGTGGGGTTTTTCGTTCCAGGAATCGTGGAAAAACCTGGGAGGCGATGAATACAGGATTGAAGAATCATGATGTCACATCGTTGGTCATCGCAGGCACAACGCTCTACGTCGGCACACCGAGCGGCGTTTTTCGACGGGCTGATAGGGAGGATACCTGGACGCCGGTCAATACCGGGCTGATGGATCTGAACGTGAGAGCACTAGCCGCGCTGGAGACAACGCTCTACGCCGGTGCTCTGGGAAGCGGGGTTTATCGCTCTGAGAATGGCGGGGACACCTGGACGCCAGTCAACACGGGACTGACACACCCAACCGTCTTGACCTTATCGGTGCTGGACACAACGCTCTACGTGGGTACACTGGGGGGTGGGGTCTATCGCTCCGACGATAGGGGGGATACCTGGCGCAACACGGGATTGACAGATGTTGATGTGATGTCTTTGGGCGTTTCCGGCGAAACGCTTTATGCGGGCAGTGACATGCACGGTGTTTTCCGCCACGATGAGGAATTGGACACCTGGAACAACATCGGATTCATAGACCTCAGTATATGGTCATTTGCGGCTTTGGACAACACGCTCTATGTGTCAACCTCCGGTGGGATTTTCCATTTGAAAAATGAAGGGAAAACCTGGATGCCAGTCAATGCGGGATTGCCAACAGCTAACGTGTTTTCGTTGTTCGTTTTGAACGAAACCCTTTATGCAGGTACTGATGGTGGTGGTGTCTTTCGTTCCGGCGATGGCGGTGGCACCTGGACGCAAGTCAGTATAGGCTTGAGCCATCCCAACGTCACGTCTTTGGCGGTTGAAAATGCAACGCTCTACGTGAGCACTTTGGGGAGCGGCGCCTTTCGCTCTGAAGATAAAGGGGACACGTGGACCAACATGGGTTTAGCAAAGCCCGATGTTTTTTCGTCGCTAGCTTTGAACGGTATGCTTTATCTCGGTACGTTGGGGAAAGGCATCTTTCGTTCCGAAGACGGGGGACGCTCCTGGGTCGATATGGGATTGACACATTTTAGTATCTACGCATTGCTGGCTTGGGACAAGGCGCTTTATGCAGGCACTGACGGCGGTGCTTTCCGTTTCGACAGAACAAAAAACACCTGGGACAATATCGGGTTGATGCGTTTCAGCGTGACCTCCTTAGCGTCTATGGACGACACGCTGTATGCCAGCACTTTGGGCGGCGGCGTCTTCCGTTCCGAGGATGGTGGGAACACGTGGATCAAAACGGCGATGACACGCGCGAGTGGCTATACTTTACTGGCTGTGGATACGGCGCTCTATGTGGGAACGCTGGATAGTGGAATCTTTCGCTCTGACGATGGCGGCCACACCTGGGCACCGGTCAACGCCGGGTTGACAAATCCCGATGTTAGATCTTTAGTCGTTTTCGGCGGAAAGCTCTACGCCGGGACGCTGGGCGGTGGCGTCTTTGAGTCTACGGATGAGGGAAATACTTGGATTCCCATCAATACCGGATTGGCAAATCCGAGCGTGACGTCGTTGGCAGTTTCTGGGAAGGTGCTCTACGCGGGAACCAATGGCGGCGGGGTCTTTCGCGCCGTTCTATTTTGACTTTGTCACATTAAGACACAGATTCCTTATCGGTTTGGGTTATCTGTGTCTTGAGGAAAGGTCTTATAACCAATGGTGATTTACTTTCGGGAGTGCTCTTTTCTTTCCCTTCTGCTGCTCTATATATTTGGATTGTACGTTGGCAATCAAGTCGCCACGGCGGATGAGTACGACCATGATACGACTTTGAACTATATCTGGGAACCTGCTTCTGGGCCTGTCCACCACTACAACATCTACGTTTCGGTAGATGGCGGCGAATTTGAGTTGGTAGGAACAACGGTTGACGCCACACCGGAATACGCCCTCACCGATGCGAAGGATCGTTCCACATATCGCCTACAGGTGCAAGCTGTCGATGCGGCCGGCAACGTGGGGCCCTTATCCGACCCCTCCGATCCAATAACGGTCGACCTCCAGGAGGACGATATATCATTGCGCCACCTAGATGTCAATCAGGATGGGCAAATCGACATTTTCGATCTGGTTGTCGTAGGCGCCCGCTTGGGCGAAGAGAGCCCACCGGATACGCTTCCGAATCCTGATGTCAATCGTGATGGCGTTGTTAATGTATTCGATTTGGTGTTAATTGGTCAGGCTTTTGGCAAGCAGTATGAAACCGAGCTAGCGGCTCCTACGACGTGGTTTGCCGCTGAAACGGTTCACCTTGCGTTCCAACCGCGAATGCTCCTGGAGGGATTCGTCTTTGTCGAAATTATCGCGCAGTCGGAAAGCGAAATGCACGGATTTCAGTTCGATGTCCACTTCGATCCGAATCACTTTGAGGCGATTACCGTCGAAGAGGGACAATTGCTTGGTGGTGATGGCTCACCAACATATTGGCACCCACCAGCAATCGAGAACGAGACGGGCGACATCCGCAACATTGCGAGCAGCCGGTTGAAGCGTGAAGGTGTCCTTGGAAAAGGCATGCTCGCGGGTATCACCTTCAAAATAAAGGCTACGGATTTCGGTGGTCGTAGCCCGGCGCATCTTTCCCCGGCGTCCATCGGCTTGTCGAACGTCAGGCTCGTGAATGCGAGCGGGGGCCGGCTGACTGCCGCAATCTTAACGTCCATCGATTGGGAGACGCTCATCCCACCTGAAAAATCAAAACTGCTTCCAAACTACCCCAATCCGTTCAATCCGGAAACCTGGATACCCTATGCCCTATCTCAGGACTCGGATGTGCAGATACGCATCTATGACTTAAGGGGGCATTTGGTGCGCACGTTCGCGCTCGGCCACCAGGCAGCGGGTTGGTATCGCTCGCGAGAATCGGCGGTCTACTGGAATGGTCGCAACACAGTCGGCGAACCGGTTGCCAGCGGAATCTACGTTTACCACCTGGTGACACCGCATTTTCAGCAGATCAGACGGATGGTGATTCTCAAGTAGTAAGGAATGGGTACCAAATAACTTTGTCATCACTTCGGCAAGCTCAGTGCAGGCTCTGAGCGCAGTGAAGGATCTCTAATTCAGAGAGATTCTTCGTCGCGGAGTATTATAGTCAAAACTGAGAGGTCAATCGTGACTCAAAAATATAAGGTTGCGATAGTCGGCTGTGGCGGCATTTCCAGAGCGCATGGCGAAGCATGGAAAAATCTTCCGGAGATCGACCTGGTCGGCGCCTGCGATCGAAAATTTGAACCCCTCGCAGAATTTGCCAAAGCGTTTAACGTTAAACAAACCTATAAAGATCTGAGACGGATGCTTGAGAGACAGGCGCCAGATATATTGGTGGTCGCCACATGGCCAACACTCCATCTGAAACACATCTTGGAAGGCATACGTGCCGGCGTTCCGGCGATTCTATGTGAAAAACCGATTGCCATCAACGCCACGCAAGCGGAACAGATGAAACAGGTCGCAATCTCAAACAATACCCTGTTGATGGAAGGGTTCATGTATCGACATCACCCGCTGACGCTTGCGGTCAAGCAGCGCATCCTCGACGGAGCAATTGGCGAGGTGCGTTTTGTACGCGCAACGTTTTCGACTGGACTTACGGATCGAACGAACTGGCGGTTGCGCGGCGATCTTGGGGGCGGGGCCGTGATGGATTTGGGCTGCTACTGCATCAACTGTATCCGTTACCTGATCGGCGCTGAGCCCGTGTCCGTCTGGGCGACTGGCAGGTTTGAGCCAATCAGTGATGTGTGGGAGACGCTAATCGGTACACTCGACTTCGGCAACGGGGTCACCGGACAGTTTGATTGTAGCTTTGGTTGGACATGGCGTGAAGGGTATGAGGTGGTTGGCACGACAGGTACCATCACGGTTCCGCGTGCCTGGTCAAATGGTGAAGGGGAGTGCAATTTTACGGTGGTCAGCGACGGTCAGACGGAGAGGGTACAGGTCGCTGGAGTGAATCCCTATCGTGCAGAAATCTTGAGCCTGTGCGAGGCATTATCCACCGGCAGGCTGCCGCTCCTGCCGACGGACGATGCGCTCTGGAACATGCGCGTGATTGATGGCGTGCATGAATCGGCTCATACCGGTCAGTGTATCGCCATCCCAAGCGAAACGGTGAGGTAGGTTGGGCAGATTTTCTCTAGCCATGCGATGGCGAGGGCATCATCGATTGCGAGACATGCTGACTGCCAGTTTCATCGCGGCCTTCAGACTGCTGGCATCTGCCTGATTTTTCCCCGCGATGTCAAAAGCCGTACCGTGGTCCACAGAGGTTCGGATGATGGGAAGCCCCAAAGACACGTTGACTGTGTGTTCAAAATCCAGCAACTTCATCGGGATATGTCCCTGATCGTGATACATCGCCACCACCAAATCATACGCGCCCTTGATCGCTCTTAAAAAGAGGGTATCAGCGGCAAAGGGACCTTCGCACGGAATGCCCATTTTCTGAGCGGATTGAATCGCCGGAGTGATGAATTCCTGATCTTCGCTGCCGAACAGCCCATTTTCGCCGGCGTGGGGGTTGAGTCCACACACGGCGATTCGTGGATGGGAAAAACCGAGAGATTGGAGCGCCTCATGTCCCAACTGGATGGTGTGCAGGATTCTCGGGATTTCCAATTCACTAGCACGACGCAACGAACAGTGCGTGGACACGTGGATCACGCTGAGATGGTCGTTGACAAGCAACATCCGGGATTCTGTAACGCCGCTGAGCTCTGCGATAAACTCTGTGTGACCTGAGAATTCCTGACCTGTTAAGGTCACCGCCTCTTTGTTCAAAGGCGCCGTCACCACGGCATCCGCCTGATGGTCAAGGCAAAGCTGAGTTGCTGTGCGTACATACTCAAGAGCAGCGCGACCGCAGGCTGCACTGAGCTTTCCAACTGCAAATTGGGACGGCTCCAACTGGCGCAAATCCAGCACACACACCGGCGCATCTTCGGGACGTTGTAAGACGTCTTCAATCACACAATCCGGTGCTTCCATACCCATCTCTGTCGCCACCCGGTTTAGCACCCAGCCATCACCAATAACAAGCCAGCGAGCCAGGTTTAACAGATCCGGATCCGCGAGCGCCTTGATGACCACTTCAGGGCCGATGCCGGCGGGGTCCCCAATAGTAATTGCGATTGTCGGTAAATGATTATTCATAGTTAGGTTCTCAAATGAGTCTTATATCTTTACTTGAGTCTTTAAGGGATTTCCCAGAAAAACAATACGTCTTAAAATTTGAGTTGGCGGATTTCTGACCCGCTCCGGTTTTTCTAGATCGGGAAGTTTGGCAAAAGAAGAGCCTTTTTCGAGGCAATTACATCCAGGATAAATTCCAGAAACTGCAATGTTGTCTTCATCAGAAACACCTCCCATTGCCCCGCAAACAGGGCATAAAGCCGACCTCTTGAATGTACGCTTCGTAGGAATACTCCTCTTCAAAAATGCCTAGAATGGTGATGTGGTTCGGGGAAAGGAGCAAAAGGGAATGGTTCTCCAATCGGCGCCAAAGGGATATCAACCAATCCCCCGACGGTTAATAGTAGAGATGGTGTCTTCCACCGACCTGTTGATAACGTTCAATCTTAAAATCAACACCCTGCCAGCTTGGGGCTCAGTTGCGCCAAGAAATCCACGACAGTAACGAGCGCATCTTCATCACCGAAGCCCCCCGCTTTCGTGCAAACCGGCAGTCCATCGGCGCCTCCTCCAACAACCAGCCCCCAGGGGATTCCGGTCAAGATCTCGTCCTCCAGCCGGATGCCGCTTGCTTCCATGACGCCAAACACAAAACTCGCAGTGTCCCCGCCGGTAAGCACTAACCCATGCACCGCTTTTCCCTTGAAGAGCGGGAGCAACTCCTGAGACAGATGCCGTGCCTCATCCCCTTTCCACTGGATGGGGACGACGAGATGACGTTTTTCACGCAGGGCTTTGTGAGCCTTTGCCGCAACACCTTCGCCAAGCTGAACTTCATCGGCGGCCCTCTTAGCCGTTAACCTGTTCATCTGCGCAGCCGTGACAGGATTTTCCGAACCAACGAATACTGCAATTGGCTCATGGTTCGTTTCTGTTTCTCCACCATCATCAAAAATCTGGGAGCCGCAACCCTTGTCTTTTTGACGCTGTTGAGCCAAAATGGCCGCCGCCTGGGCGGCAAGCCCCGCCGAGCCCGCCATGAGCGGTCTGGGCGCGAATTCCATTGCGGCACGAGCGATAAGGTTCAGATCCGCTTCCGAAGCGGCATCGACAACGACGAGTTCCACTCCCGCATCGGTGATTCGGCGGAGCGCTTCGAGCAGGGATTGCCTCCCGTCCCGCAGAACGGATCGATCCAGATGGCCGACACCCCGACAGCTCTGCTCACGGAGCAGTGTGGGGAGATGAATCGCATCCGACTGTGGCGCGCCAGAAATCCGCAGCCACCCGTCGATGAGGGAGCGCCCCTGCGCCGGAAAAGCTGGCGTAATGATGACTAGATGAAATCCACATTCTTCGATAATCGCGTCGATTTCCGCCCCGACATTGCCTTGGAAGGTCGAATCGATCTTTTTATAGAATACTGTCGTCTGAACTTGCGCGAAGTGCTGACACGCCTGTCGAACTTTCCGATGCGCCTCCTCCGGGGTATCGCCACGGCTGTTCGTCGTGACAACCATCAATTCTGCCGGAGTCTCTTCGATACATTCGAGACCGAGCCACACCAGCGTTGAAAATCCGCGTGTGGCAAATTGCACTCCCGCATCGCAAGCGCCGGTCAGATCGTCTGCAATCATACCCAGCCGGTGTTTTTCGTGAGTCGCCATCTGGCATTCCTCCCCGATTTGCTATACAGGAATACAACAACTCGACAGTTCCGCATACACTCCATGAACTCATCAACACATTGGCATCAAACAGCTTGCCTTGTCGCAAATTCGCCGATTTCCAATTTCCTAATTTCGTCTTTCTGCATCAACCCCGCCACCCTGGATAATTGGGCAGAGATCACAGAGCCGACTGCTGCAAAAATTTCGAT
>JAPUIP010000825.1 GCA_027296925.1 Candidatus Poribacteria bacterium
GGCAATTGGAATTCTCAGCATTGAGGAGGTCCTTGAACGCGAGAGAATCGCCGACCGGTTTTACGGCTGGGATGTGACACTTGGCTCCAAGTTCGATATTACCTTAGTCGAGGCGTTTGCTCTCAATTTCAAACCCACTCAACACCAGGCAGCAAATTCACCCGGGACGAATGATTCCGATGATTACTATGTCCCTGAGGGCGGTTGGCGTTGCATCTACTCGCGCTATCACGAAACAGTGGTGCGGTATGCACCGTGGTGGCTCAACCTGGAGTTCTTTAGCGTCAACCAGACACACATCCCGGCGGACGTTTTCGATACGTTCCCGGATGACGTGAAGCTGCTGTACGACCATCGGGTGGAAAGCCGTGAAAGTGAGATCTGGGCTTAGATTCAGGTCAGTTTCGGGCCTGCCATCTCTCTTCTGTCATAAACAGAATGCACGAAAGCAGGTACTGTGATGATCAGAAACGCAAACAAGGAAGCCCGAAAAGTCATTCAGGAAATCTTGGAAAAACTCCTCGCCGGCTACACACCACAGAAAGTAATTCTCTTTGGCTCCTATGCCTACGGTGACCCACGGCCAGACAGTGACATCGATCTGCTGATTATCAAGGAAACTTCTGAAAGATTCATTGACCGCTGGGTTACTGTACGTCGTGTCCTGTCTGATCCGAAACGCAGAATTCCTTTGGAAACACTGGTACTCACGCCTGAAGAGGTATCAGAGCGACTGACGATTGGCGATCAGTTTCTGGCAGAAATCGTAGAAAAGGGAGAGGTAATATATGCCGCATGAAGAGCCACTTTATCCTGCTGATTGGCTTCGCATCGCTGAAAAAGACTTAAGGCGGGTTGAGATTCTTCTAGAAGTTCAGGATGCGGGGGCGGCTGGATTCTTCCTTCAGCAAGCAGTGGAGAAGTTTCTTAAGGCTTTTCTCTTGTCCAGAGGATGGCAGCTTCAACGGATTCATGATTTGGAAGTTCTGTTGAATGCATCCATCACTTATGACCCTTCTTTGGAACGATTCCGTGCAGCATGTGAGAAAATCACGGGTTTCTACTTTGTAGAGCGTTATCCGCTCATCACAGATACTGGTTTAACAGATGACGATGTTGAGAGTTCATTGAAACAGGTCAGGACGCTAATTGACAAGCTCCGGACCGAGGTGCACGGATCGGCATAGGGTGTCAAGCGTAATTCATCAATCTTCTATCGGCACGCCTTGACAAATGCCGCAAACAGATTCACGGCTTCAGGGTGTCGTTCCCACATCATCTCAGGGTGCCATTGCACTCCGACTGCAAAGCGATGCGTTGGGTTTTCGATGGCTTCGATGACGCCATCTTTTGCTCGAGCGGTTACAATAAACCCTTCGCCGGCATCCCGCACCGCTTGATGGTGAAACGAGTTGACACGTGTGGTTATGCTGCCGGTGATCTGATGGAGGCGGCTGTCGGGCAGGAGGTCAATGGTATGTGAAGCATACCAGCCGGCCCCCTTTTGTGAATGGCGCAATGTTGGTTGGGGCAATTCCGATGCGATATCCTGGTATATCGTGCCTCCCGCAGCGATGCTCAACACCTGGATGCCGCGACAAAGTGCGAAAATTGGGAGGTCTGCAGCCAATGCTTTTTGCGTGAGCTGAAGTTCCATCTCGTCGCGCACGGGGTCGACGCTCCCTATGTTTTGATGCGGTTCCTGACCAAAGCGTAGTGGATCGATGTCGCCGCCGCCGGAAAGTAGAAGACCATCAACCACCCGCAGGTATTGCTGGATGCACGCCAAATCTTCGCTGTGCGGCAGGAGAATTGGGGCACCGCCAGCATGTTCAATTGCCCGGGCATAATCACGCGCAATGATGTTGCGTTCAAGAAAAAAGGTTGTGCCGTCGATTGGCGTTGCGGTTAAACTGCATGTGATGCCGATAACCGGATGCATTGACGCTTTCTTCCTTTCAACCCAAAACAAGGAGTTAGGAAAACTGTGTTAATTCTACCTGCAATCGATCTCCGAAACGGAAAATGTGTGAATTTGGTGCAAGGACGTGCTGATGAGGAAACGATCTTTTCCGATCAGCCCGTGGAAATGGCAAAACGGTGGCAAGCGGAGGGCGCCGAATACCTCCACCTGGTAGATCTCGACGGCGCATTTCAAGGGGCAGCGGAAAATCTACACATCGTCAAGAAGATCGCCGAAACCATCCATATCCCCATCCAGTTAGGGGGTGGCATCCGCACAATGGAAAGGCTGACTGAAGTTTTAGATTGTGGGGTGACGCGGGCAATCTTGGGTACGGCTGCACTCAAAAATCCGCGATTCGTCGAAGCGGCGTGCACCAAATATAATCCGCGGATCGCTGTCGGTATTGATGCGCAGGACGGTATGGTCGCTACAGAGGGCTGGCTCAATGTGTCTGAAAAACCCGCTGTCGCATTTGCCCAGGAGATGGAAGCTCTGGGTGTTCAGACCATCATCTACACGGACATCAAAAGCGATGGCATGCTCAAAGGGCCAAACGTGGAAACCACCCGGACCATCGCAGAAGCTGTATCGATTGATGTCATCGCCTCGGGTGGGGTGACGTCCATTGGAGATATTGAAAGGCTCAAAGCGATCGGTGCCTGCGGCGCAATCGTCGGCCGGGCGCTTTATACGGGCGCCTTAGATCTGAAGGCCGCGATTGCTGCAGCTCGCTAACAGGAACAGGCAAATGGCCGAATGATGGAATACATACGACGCATGACGTTTTGCATGTCACTCATCGAATCGGATCCAACTGACCACATCCTCTGCGTCCCCCGTCCCGCCTTCGCGTCCATCGCTGCCGAAAGAGATTAAATCGTAACCGTACCGGTCATGTATGCCGGGACGGATGTAGATGTACGGATTGCCCCACGGATCCGTTATGATGGGAATTTTTAGGTAAGGGGCCACCCAGCTTGTCGGAAGCGGTGGTTTTTCAGGTTTCTCCCAGAGCGCTGCCAGCTCCTGTTCCGTCGACGGGTAATCCCCCTTGTCCTTGGCGTAGGTATCGAGCGCAATGCCGATCGTTTCGATTTCCTCAGCCGCCTGCGCCTGAAGGGCTTTCCCCGCCTGTCCGAGGATGCGCGGTGCCAAAACGACCGCTGCCACGATGCCGATAATAATAATGACAACGAGAAGTTGCGTGGATATCAAACCAGACTGTGAATTGTGAATTTTTCTCAAAGCATGACCTCCTGCGTCAGAATAAAATGCGTCTCATTGTAGCACAATCTGTCCGTGTCTGCAAGTACAATCTGAATGCGTGAAGTGTGAAGTCATGTCCTGGTTAGTCAGGGATGGGGACTTCATAAAAATCTCATCAGGTAATAGCGAAATTGACGCAAATTCTTCCTTTGAAAGCAAAGCTGCATAAGCTAAAGCCGCACGTATATCTTCATCTTCAAGTGTGGGATACGAAGACAGAATCTGTTCATGTATCATACCACTCGCCAAACAATCGAGGATGACTGAAATCATAATGCGCGTTCCTCTGATACAGACTTTGCCGTGACAGATTTCCGGATCGATTGAGATCCTTTCTGCCATTTGGATTTCCTCGTCAATAGTAACTCCTGTTTCCATCTATGTCCTCCAGTTTAAGTTGGCGCCACGCATCGAGACGCATCTCAGAACATCCTTAACGATCACCGCTACTTTGCTTCTCACCCATTCCAGATCATTTCAGCGATTATCGCAGGCCGTTGCCCGTGCTCGACTATACGCTCAAGAGCGGTCATGATTCTTCATGGCAGAGAATACGCCTGTATTTAACCCTATCTGAATTTCTCCGATTTCGTATTGTACACTACCGCATCACCATAATCCGCCCAACGGCTTTGTCGAGATCGCTGCGGATGAGATAGATATAGAGCCCGCTCGCGACCTCCCGTCCGCTGTCGTTTCTGCCACCCCATGTTGCCGTGCCCGCTGAGTTCTGGACTGTGATTGATCGAACTCGCTCACCATTGAGCGTATAGATCTCGATCGTTGCATTCGCGGTCAAGTTGAGGAATGTCACCTGTTTGCTGGCTGACTGGTCTGGGATGAACGGATTTGGAAACACAACGACATCCTTGAGATTATTGGGCAACTGCAAGCGAGCGACCCGAAAAACGCCCAACTGCTCGGTAAAGGACGTGACAGTCTTATCCTCGCGATTGACGTGCTGTTCGCCCGGAACAAGCTCCCAGAGTGCAACTCTCCCTCTCGTATTCAGCCGAAAGACGCGCAGGTCGTTTTCAACTTCCGGTGGGATTCGCGTCTGTGTCTCCACAGGATAGGATAGAGTCAGTGCTGCTGGACGCGCGAGTTGATCCGGTTGCGATTGGGCACCTGCGAGAACGAACTCCCTGACGCTGTCCTGAAATTCAAAGTCAATCTGCTCGTCGATATGGGCCTCCGCGAGAAAATGATTCGCTTCGTCAATTTGCGCAAGCAATACTTCGTCACTGGGGAGGAAGATGTCAATGGTTTGTCCATCTTGAGCAGCATTGGGAGGGAGGGTCACTTTCGTTTTGGGGTCGAATCCGGCGGTGATTGTTGTCTGCGCCGCCGAGCGGATAAGATTGGAAACCGATTGAACGGGCCCATCGACCGTCCGCCCCGTGGCATCCAGATCAGAGATGTTCCCACTCAAATCGACCGCTCTGATGGCGATATAGAAATCGACGCCATCAATAGGCGTCAGAATGTCCGTAAAATCAGTGGCTTCTCCCTCGACACGAATTGGATCAATATCTGCCAAATCTTCCACATTACGGATGGGGAGCTCCGAAAGGTAGACCTGATAGTGGCTCACGCCGGCGTCGATTTGCGGCGTCCACCCGACCGTTAAGCTTTTCCCCGGATCGCTGGGGGTATCGATGGCAACGACGTTCAGAATGGGGTCGGGTGGACTTTCATCACGCGACTGCACGGGACCAAAAACTGAGCCGTCAGGCGCAAGCTCTAGCGGGGCTCGATTGTCATTTTCATCAACAGCTGTAACCGCCACGTAGAAATCCATCTGATCGGATTCCACAGGGACCTCGGCTTCGATGGCATTCACATCCACTAACGTGAGCGCTGGCGTGAGATTTCCGACAGCCTTAATCGGTCGGCTGTCTACATAAATTTGGTAACGTGCAAAGTCATCGAATTGCTGCGCGTGTTGATCACCGATGGCAAGCGGCGCCCAGCTCACAATAAGCGTCTTGCCATTGTCGTCTGGCTTGTCCGCTGCCTTAACACCAACGACGGATGGCGGTGGAAGATTATCAAACGCACGAATCGGGCCGAAGGCTGAGCCGTTTTCGATGGAGAGGCTTGACTCGTTGTCCGCCTGATCGACTGCCGTCACCGCGATGTAGTAGGCGAAATTGTTACTTGGTACGGTAATCGTCGCCGTGGCTTGCTCCCTCACAACGAGATTTTGGGAGATTGGAATCAGTCCAGATGTCGATCGAATTGGCGCCGCTTCTCGGTAGATGTGGAAGCGAGCAAAATCCGGCACTGCGGATGGCACTTCCCAGGTCACAACGAGTTGGTTCCCCTGATCGTTGGGCCGATCAACGGCGGTGACTCCCGTGATTGCCTCGGGCGGCACCGCATCAATGGTGACACGCCTACCTGACCTAACAACGCTCCGGTTGCCTCCCGTATCAACGAGATGTCCGGTAATCACCACATCAGGGGCATTATCCCCGGCAACAATCTCGTAAAGCCCGGTGTAGATGCCATCGTTCGCCACCTCGTCTTCGCCGGAGGCGTCATCTACCATGATCAATCCGGTCTTGAAATTACCGATGTCGAACGTGGCGGTGCCTCCCAGCTCTCCACTGAGACGAATGACGAGACGATCGCCCGCGACGAACGGACGGTTGGTGCCGTTGTGCGCGATCGTGTGAATCGGTGGTGGCGTTGTATCGATGTCGATTAAAACCGGTGAAGTCATTTCATTCGTATTACCGGCTTCATCTGTCAGGCGTCCCGTGATGACCGCGTTCGTTGCGCTATCGTTCTCGCGCACGATGTGCTCTGCCGTATATAGCCCATCGTTGCTCTGTCGGTCACCCCGCGTACCATCATCGAAAAGCGGCAGGGCGGATGGGGTTTCGCCCAGATCGAATTCTGCCTTACCATTTACTTCGCCCTCAAGCGTCACGGTCAGCAGATCGCCGGCGAGGAGTGTGATTGTCTGGCCATTTCCCGGAATCAAAGCCCCCTGACGGATTACGGAAAACGTAATAGACCGGATCTCCGGCGGCTCCGTATCCAACGTGAGTGTTTTTCTCGCTGCACGCTCCGCAACGTTCCCAGCGCGATCCGTTAACGTGCCGGTTACCGTCGCACCTGTCACGTTATCTCCCAAACGGACGGTATAGCTGCCGCCGTAGATGCCGTCGGCTTCCAGTTCGTCGTCATGCACCCCATCGTCAAATAGATCGCCGAACACGCGAAAATTGCCTTTTTCAATTTTGAACGTCCCGCTCCCACCGGTCTCACTCGTCAGATTGATGTGCACGGTCTGTCCAACGCCGACCGGTTGAATTTCACCATTCGGCTGGACCGCATCATGACGCACCTGCGCAATTTGCGGCGACAGCGTATCGATTGTCACCGCATCCCTTAACCGGATCTCGTTACGCCAAACCGAATCTTGCAAACCGAGCTCAATGATGATTTCGCCATTATCGATCTGTAGTCCTAGTGGGACGGCGTATTTTCCAATGTAGGCGCCGTCTCCTTCATCGATCATCGCCACGCGAATGTCCGGAGATTCGATCCGAAAGGCCGCAGATCGACCGGAGATCCAGTTGAGCGTGACCATCAATTCGCTACCGCGCCCCAAAACGTCATCCACGCCGTTATGGGAAGCGCTATCAATCAAGAGCGGCGTCAAGGTATACTCAGCCGTTGTGTCCACGGCATCCGGATCGAGTTCGATAAAGTACGTTCCCGGTCGTACATCCGCAGAGAGGTGCGCCGAACCATTCGTTCGCGACACGTCAACTCCGCTGGTATCCGTCAAGCGCATTTCGATCTGGAGTGGAATTCCAGGCGCGTCCGTGCGATGCAACCCAAGGCTGAGCATACCGCGTTGATTAATCGGCAGACGGAACCAATCGAGATCATCATCGGGGTGCCAACTCGTCCCCTGCACTTGCGCATCGATGGCGATCGGCGTTGCCCCGGTTCTGTCGCCGTTCGGTTCAATTTCCCACATCACCTCGGCGGGAATGTTGTCAGGCCGAAGCCGCAAGCGGTAGGTAGACTCGGATTGTCCTTCGGCGTTTTCAACGCCTAACAGGTATGTTCCCGGTGTGACGGCCGTTTTTAACGCGCTTGGCCCCGGATTGGCTGGAGTCAGTTCGAGCCCACCAATCTGGCTTTCTGGAGTGACTCGCGTTCCAGCGTAAACATTCAAGAGCACCGTTGGAAAGTGGATTTCGCTAGCAGTTGAAAAAATTATGGATAGCAGCCTGGGAGTCGGTGAAGGGACATCGAGCCGATACCAGTCCACATCGCCGGATCGATCCGCACGTCCAATGATCTCAAATCCCGCTGCCGGTAGGAAAATCGGGTTGGCAAAGTTTGGGGTGTCGTTGCGCTCAGTCTCCATCACTGAGCGTTCGTCTCGGTGCGTCAACGCAAGGGAGAGTTCGTAGCCAGCCGCTGGATTTTCGCCCTCAGCTTGCACACGGACGAGAAAGCCGTTTGTCCTTTCATTAAAGCCGAGGCTCAGTTGTGCTCGCTGACGTGTGGTCGCGTCCGCCCTGATCTCGCTGAGTACTGCCCCCTCCTGTGGTGCGTCCACATCGAACACACTGACGATGGTCTGCCCGACTCCCGCCGGGCGTTCAATGTGGAGGTCGATCTGGTTGAACTGCCCCGCGGCTCGATCGATCAGGTACCAGTCCACATCGCCATCTACCGCATTGAATCCACGCATCATCGCGTCTGTGGTCAACGGATTGGCGAAGGTTGGATCGTCATTCGGCTCCGCCTCTGTCGTGAAGGTCGGCATGACAGTGAAGGTTTGCGTCGTCGCTCCACCGTTGCCGTCCGCCAATTTTACCGAAAAGATATGAGTCCCCTCGCGGAGGTTATAAAAGGTCACTCGATTCGCGGTGGTGAACTGGA